>JBEIUL010000018.1:0-13880 GCA_040374395.1 Phycisphaeraceae bacterium | reverse complement strand
TCCACTCGATCTCGTCCGGCGTCTCGACCACGCCCTCGGTGAAGAGCAGGCCCGCCGCGAGCTCGACGTCGGAGCCGGGCGTGCGGAGCGCGACGATCGACCGTCGCTCGATCCGTCCGCCCGCCTCGACCTCGACCCGGATCTCGAGCGCGCTCTCGACCGCCAGCTCGTCGCTTGCCTGCGCCTCGCTTCCGGCCCGGTACGCCTGCACCGCGAACCGCCGGTGCGCACCGCCCTCGTTGGCCCCGCTCACGCCCTCATCCCCGAGGCGACGATCTCGACCTCGATGTGCTTCATGAGCGGCTGGTCGGACTGGCTGCTGAAGTCCCTCGCGCCGCACAGCACGTTCAGCTCGGGCATGTAACCCATCGCGCACCCGCGGGCGATCGCGTGCGGAACCGCCCGGAATCCGCGCGCCTCGCGGATCGAGCCATCGCGCGTGAAACTCCGGATGTCGACGAGGTCGAACGCCGCGAGCCCGCGCTCGCGCAGATCCTCCTCGTGCATGAACACCAGCGTCCGCAGGTTGCGGACGCCGCGGTAGCGGTCGTCGTTCGCGTAGATCGTCGTGTTCCACTGGTCGTGCGACCGGACCGTGCCGAGCATGAGCCGCCCCGACTTCGGCAGCGTGTCGGGCAGCGGCGCGAGCGAGAACTCGGCCGTTCCCGACGGCGTCTGGAAGACCCGCTCCCGCGCCGCCTGACGCAGTCGGAAACCCTGCGGCCGCCGCACCCGCCGGTTGAAGTCCTCGAAGCCCTCGAGGGCGTGCGCCATGCGGTCGCGAACGAGATCGAGATCGGCCGCCCAGTCGGCCCACGGCGTCGGCGTGCGGTCGAGCGTCGCGAGGGCGATGCCGGCGATGATCGACGCCTCCGACCTCAGGTGCGGCGACGCGGGATCGCGATGGCCGGTCGAGAGGTGCACGATGCTCATCGAGTTCTCGACGCTGACCGACTGCGGGCCGTTCCTCCCGAGGTCGCGCTCGCTGCGGGGCAGGCACGGCAGGATCAGGGCCTCGCGGCCGTGCACGAGATGGCTGCGGTTCAGCTTGGTACTGACCTGCACGGTCAGGTCGCAGCTCCGCAGGCCCGCGAAGGTCGCATCGGGATCGGGCGTGGCCATCGCGAAGTTGCCGCCCATGCCGACGAAGACCTTGACGTCGCCGCGGACCGTCGCGGCGATCGTGCCCACGGTGTCAAACCCGTGCTGCCTCGGCGAGCGGATCCCGTTCGCCGCGTCGAAGCGGGCCAGCCACGCCTCGGTCGGCCGGCTGTGCACGCCGCAGGTGCGGTTGCCCTGTACATTCGAGTGGCCGCGGATCGGGCACGCCCCCGCCCCCTCGCGGCCGATGTTTCCGCGCAGCAGCAGGACGTTCGCGATCTCGCGGATCGTGTCGACCGAGTGCTCCTGCTGCGTGAGTCCGAGGCACCACGCGAAGACCGCCGACGGGGCCTTGCGGTAGATCTCGCCGAACTCGCGGATCCGCTCGCGAACGAGCCCGCCCTGCCGCTCGATCTCCTCCCACGGCGTGGCCTCGACGATCTCGCGATACCGGTCGAAGCCGCTCGTGAATCGTCCGATGAATGCCCGGTCGATCGCCGCGGGATCCTCCGCGCTCCGCTCGAACAGGTGCTTCGCGACCCCGCGCAGCACCGCAAGGTCGCCGCAGATCCTCGGCTGCAGCGTCAGCGTCGACGTCGGCGTCGAGCGGAACGTCGCCATGTCGAGGAACTCGCGGGGCACGATGGTCCGCCCCGACGCCCCCTCGACCAGCGGATTCACGTGGACGACCGCCCCGCCGCGCCGCATGACCTTCGCAAGCGACGCCAGCATGCGCGGCGCGTTCGACGCAGCGTTCGAGCCGATGAGCACCACGAGATCGGTCCGCTCGAGGTCGGCGAGATCGACCGTGCCCTTCCCGGTGCCGATCGACGCCCGCAGGGCCCGCCCGCTCGCCTCGTGGCACATGTTCGAGCAGTCGGGCAGGTTGTTCGTGCCGAACTCGCGGGCGAACAGGCCGTACATGAACGTCGCCTCGTTCGAGAGCCGGCCCGAGGTGTAGAACGAGGCCCGCGACGGGTCGCCCAACCCGCGAAGGTGGCGGGCGACCGTGGCGAAAGCCTCGTCCCAACCGACCGGACGGTAACGATCACTCGCCGCGTCGTACCGCATCGGCTCGACGAGCCGGCCCGCGTCCTCGAGGGCGAAGTCGGTCCACGAGGACAGTTCGGTGACGGAATGCCTCGCGAAGAAGTCGCGATCGACCCGCTTCGACGTGAGTTCCCACGCCGCGTGCTTGATGCCGTTCTCGCACAGGTCGAGCCGCGGAGCCTCCGGATCCTCGGGCCACGCGCAGCCCGGGCAGTCGAAACCGCGCTCGGGATGGTTCATCGCGAGAATCGCCCGGGCATCCGCGAGCGGCTGTCCGCCCTTCAGCAGCACCGCCGCCACGCTGCGGGCCGCGCCCCAGCCCGCGGTCGGACGGTCGTACGGCTCGTGCGAGAATCGCCCGTCGCTTTCGGGTCCGAACCCGCGGGCAGGTTGATCGGGCGGGGTGGGATCGGCGGGGTGCGTCATGCGTCCGGGGCCGGAGCATACCCAGCGGGTGACCTCGGCCGGGACACCGAACCGGTCTCCCGCCCGCCGGTGCACCAGGCCGATTCCATGACCTATCGGGCCCGGCAACCGGGAAAAGGCCTCACTCCCGGCCGTGTTTGCCCTCGAATCGCGGCCTCGACTGGCCAATGGCAAGACACCCCCGATACTACGGCTCGTGCACTTTCCCAAGACCCGCGAGAAGAGCGTGTTTCGATGAACCTCTGCATCACCCCGGAACAGGCGAACAGCCGCTGCTACCGCAAGGCCCTGCAGGAGGAGCTGGCCATCGGCCAGGCGTCCGACGAGGCGTCGCTCGCGATGAGCCGGATCAACCGGCCCGAAATCCTCGCCTACAAGGCGCGGATGCTCGGCAACCGGGATTCGTACTCCGACTATGCGGACTGGACCCGGTTCCTGATCTCGGAGTACGGCCGCCGCGAGCGGTGCCTGAGCCTGGGCTCGGGCATCGGACGGGTCGAGAAGTACCTGGTGTCGCAGGGCTTCACCGACACGATGGAGACGATCGAGCTCTGCGCGGAAGTCAACGAGGACATCCGGATCAAGGACCGCCGCATCGACACCTTGCCCGGCGACCTCAATTTCGTCCAGCTGCCCGAGAACGCCTACGACTTCGTGCTCTGCCACGGCGTCCTGCATCACCTGATCAATCTCGAGCACGTGCTTGACCAGATCAACCGCAGCCTGAAGCCCGACGGGCTGTTCCTGGCGTACGAGTACGTCGGCGAGACCCGGTGGCAGTTCAGCGACGAGCGACTTCGGTTCCTCACGGAACGTTTCCCCGGCGTCGGATTCCGACGACGACCCTTGTGGAGGATCCCTGGGTTCGAGTCGGTGCGGTCCGCCGACCTGCTTGGCCTGATCCGACACCAGTTCGGCGATCGGTGCGACCGTTCGGTCTCGTACGGCGGCGTCTACTTCCCGTGGGTGATCTGCACCGCCGCCCGCAACGACTCGCGGCTCGACGAGGTCGTGCGGCTGGACGAGACCGTCGCCGGGGACAACTCGCTTCCTCCCTGCTACCACATGGGGCTGTACCGAAAGAGCACCCGGCCGCCGGCCACTGCCCGGCCGTGGTCGATGCAGGAACTGGAGACCCGGCTCAGCCCTTCCGCCCCGCTCGGCCATCGGATCCGGGAGTTCGCGAAGGGCTCGCCGCTCGGCCCGTTCCTGCGATCCATGAGACGGCGCGTGGCGGGACGCTGACGCCCCGTCGAACCGGACGGGAACGGGACTCCGAGGCGATCGGGACCTCTCGCGTGTTGAACCGCCTTCACGCCACGCTTCGAGCCTGATCTCGACCCGGGCTTCGATCCGGCGCCTGCGGAACACGCCGGAACCGACCCGACGGGGACCGATCGTCGCGGCGATGGTCCTCCGCAGGCGGCGAACGCCGCGGGATTCGCGGCCGAAGCGATCACCCAGCGGTTCGGGCAGAAGTCCTCGAACGAGCGGGAAACGGCGAGAACTTCACCGTACGAGCCGGGCCCGTCCGGGCACGACGGCGGTCTCGAGCTCGTCGATTCCGCCGTCGAGGAGCACGTCCGCGTCGCCGGACACCGAGATCGAGCCGACAACCGCCGACAGCAGGCCGACTTGCGCGGTGCCGCCGACGGTGATCGCCGTCAGCGGCGCGTACAGGTCGCCGTCGACGGCGATGGCGGCCGAGTCATCGATGGTCCACCTCGCGCCCGACCGCTGGATCGCCCAGCGACCCGACCAGTCGGCAATGCTGCTCGAGGGCGTTCCGCCGATCGACGCCTGCCCCAGCATCTCGATGCCGAAGCCGTCGTCCATCTGGATGGTCGCGTTGTCGAGCTGCAGCGCCGCGTTGCCCGAAAGCGAGATGCCGCCGACGAATTGATGGAGGCCCGGCTGCAGGATGATCGTCCCGCCGCTGGCCGAGAGTCCCGAGTGCACGCCCGGCGCCACGAGGGTCGTGGTGAGGTCGTCGTGATCGATCGATGCGGCGGCGGTCGGGTCGATCGCCGGCAGCGAGATCGCGGCGAACGGATCGTCGGCGACGGCGAGCTGCTGCTCGATCGATCCCTCGACGGCCGACTCGGTCCCGGCGTCGACCACGCCCTCGACGCGGACCACGGCGGTCTCGACCGACCCCGTGCCGATCACGGAGATCGCGAAATCCCCATCGCACGAGATCGAGATCCCGCCCCGAGTCACGATTCGTCCCGAGCCGGCGACCGACACGGTCGGCCCGACGCCGCCGGTGACGAGGAACGACGTGACGTGCTTCGGCGGCGTGTACACCGCGACGCTCGACCGTTCGATCGCAAAGAACGCCGGGCTGAAGAGCCCCGGGAGAACGAGGCCGGGAGCGCCGTTGGGATGGTCGGAGGCAAACCGAATCGTGACCCTCGCCGCCGGTCCTCCGGCGGGATCAGCCACGAACGACCGGCTGACGTCGTCCCAGCGCCCGAACTCGACGTCACCGCCGCCGTCCGGACCATCGCCGATCGCGATCTGGACCGGGCCGCTCGGGGCCCGGTTGGTCGCCGCCGCCGAAAATGCGTCATCGACCGAGGCCGAGAATCCATCGCGGTAGCGGGCCGCGGCGGCCAGCGAGATCGAGTCCGACGCGATCTTGGCGTGGTTGAAGGCCCGGAGGGCCAGACCGATCTCGATCGACAGCCACGCGAACATCAGGACCGTCGGCAGGATGACGATCACCTTGACCGAGGCGGCGCCCCGGCAGTTCGGGCTTCGATGGACGCTGGAACGCTTCATGCGGGGTGAGAAATCGACCGATCTCATGCTACTCTGCACCCGGGATGGATCCATGAGGTGTTCCCCCCGGAGTTGGCCCACGTGAACCACGCGATCCTGGCCATCCAGACCCCCGCGACTCCACTCCCGGTGATCCCGACGTGGGTGTGGCTGCTGCTGGTCGTGGCCGGCCTGGTCGCGACGATCACCGACCTCCGCGCCATGCGGATTCCCAACTGGCTGACCTTCCCGCTCTTCTTCGGGGGACTGGCGTACTCGGCCATCACCGGGGGACTTCCCGGACTCGGAACCTCCCTCGGCGGCGCTGCGATCGCGGGAGGCCTCTTTCTGGCCGCTTACATCATCGCGGGAGGCGGGGCGGGAGACGCCAAAATGATGATGGCGATCGGGGCGTGGCTCGGCTGGCAACCCTCGGTGGTTCTGGTGCTTGGGGTGACCGTCGCCGGATTCCTCTACGCGATGGTGGTTACCGCCACCCGCGGCAGCATCTTCGACATCCCCCAGCGTCATCCTGCACGGACTGGTCGTCACGAGAACAGGTTTCCGGAAGCTGATTACAGGTCGATTCCTTATTCACGCCCCCCCTCCGGACGCTGTATTAATGGAGCCGGCCAAGAGTCGGCCGAAGGACTGGTTCCCCTACGCCCCAGCAATCTTCGTCGGAACCATCGTTTCTTGGTGGTACTGGACGAGTTTCGGAAGCATCGTATGAGTCGGATGAACTCCTCCAACCCACGCACTTCCCGGAAGATCCTGCCGGCGGTTCGCCGAAGGTTGCGGGGATTCATCCGCCAGCGGAGGGGTGCCGAGACGGTTGAGTTGGCCGTCACCCTGCCGCTCCTCATGGTGGTTGTCTTCACTGGAGTCGAGTACGGGTGGGCCGTGTTGAAGTCGATTCAACTTGATCATGCCGCCCGCGAGGGAGCCCGCGAGGCTGCCCTGTCCGGGGCAACGGTCGCTTCGGTACAGGATCGCGTGAGCACGGTGCTCGCGAACTCGGGCATCGCGTCGGCGGCCGTCTCGGTGACCATGAATCCGAGCGATCCCGATTCCACCTCGGCCGGGTCGTCGATCACGGTTGAGGTCCAGGCGGCCTACGCCGACATCCAGCTTCTGGGACTGGATCGCCTCATGCCCCTGCCCACCACCCTCAAGGGGCGGGCCGCAATGATAAAGGAACCCGAGGCCTGACAGGCGTTTACGCGTCTTTGCGCGGGCGGCCTCCACGGGCCGCCCGCTGTGTTTTTCACCATGATCCTTCCGGTCCGGTGGTCGGGCGGCGAGACTCAGGCCGACGCGGCCGCTAGTTTGCCTATTTGAGCAATCGGCCCCGACTGTCCGATCGCCCATACGGCTTGTCCGGAGCTCCCCTCCCCATGAAGACCTCCAGGTTGATTGTCGTTGGCCTTGCGATGGCGGTCGTGGCCGCAGTCGTGACCCTGTTCGCCCAGTCGCTGCTTGAGGGCGATGGCATGCCGCGGAGGTCGGGGCCTACGGAGCTCGTGGTCGCGGCGCGGCCCCTGCCGGTCGGCACCCGGCTGAAGGCCGAGGACCTGCAGATGGCGTCATCGCCGGGCCCGACCACCGCACGGACCGCGTTCAGCTCGAGCACCTCGGTGATCGGGCGAACCATCATCATGAACCTCGAGAAGGGCCAGGTCGTGCGGGAGGAGGATCTCGCCGATCGCGGTTCGGGCGCCGCCATCGCAAGCCAGCTGCCGGCCGGGTTCCGGGCGATCACCGTGACGCTTCGCGACGCAGGACCGGAAGTCGTCCTCTATCCGGGAGCGCTGGTCGACGTGCTCGCGACCGTCGAGGTGCCCGGGCGCACCGGCGGACGCGAGTCGGTCACCCGCACCCTCGTCGAGGGCGTCCGGGTGGTGGCGGTGAACGACGAGGCCGTCGGCGGCCGGACCGCCGAGAGCGCCGACCGCCGGACGACTCCGCGACGGCCCACGGTCACGATCGCGGTCACTCCCGATCAGGCCGCTCAGGTCGAACTCGCAAGCAGCCGCGGCACCATCGGCGTGACGCTTCGATCGAGCGATGACCAGGCCGTGTCTTCGGGGCATGTCGCGATCGCGACCACCCAGAGCCTGGTTGGCATGGTCGCCGAACCCCCCCCGGCCCCGAAGGCGGTCGAGACCCCGAAGGATCCGAAGGAGTTGACGGAAAGGCCCACCGAGAAGCCGGCCGACAAGCCGGTGGAGAAGCCGGCGGAGAAGCCGGTCGCCGCTCCCGTCCTGCCGGCGTTGCCCGCCGCGCCCGAGAAGCCGAAGACCTGGGAAGTGAAGGTCATCCGCGGCGGCAAGGAATCGACGACGCACCCCTTCCCGGAGAAGCCGGCCGGCAGCAATCCGAACGGTCGCTGAACGACACGACGACCGCCCTTCCCTGCGAACCCCCAGGAACCTGACTTCCGATGCCCCACAGAAACTGCGGTCCTCGCGCGCGGTCCCCGCTTGGCCGGTCGTTGGGATCCCGCGTCGCGGCCCTCGGCCTCGCCCCGGCCTTCGGCTTTGGATTCATCGCCTTCGCATCGGCCGCGCCGCAAGAGGGCGAGGCGAGCCGCGCTCCCGCCGAGTCCGGGGTGTCGCTGCTCGTGGGCGGATCGACCGTCGTGAAGCTGCCCGCCCGCGTCGAGTCGGTCGTGGTCGCCCACCCCGACATCGCGGACGCGCGGCCCGTCGCCGCCGACGAGGTGATCGTGGTCGGGCTGAAGGTCGGAAGCTCGGACCTGGTTTTCCGCCTCGAGGACGGCACGACGTTGACCCGTCGCGTCTCGATCGGCATCGATTCGGATGACCTCGAGCGGAAGCTGAGCCAGATGTTCGGCGTTGACCTCGACGTGCAGGACATGGGCGGTTCGGCCGCCATCCGGGGTTCGATGCCCGACCTGCCCACCGCCGAGATGGTGCGGAGCTACCTCGATGCGACCGGAATGAGGTGGGTCGACCTGACGCGGATCGACGGCGTGCGCCAGGTGCAGCTGCGGGTGCGGATCGCCGAGGCGAGCCGGACCGCGCTGCGTGAGCTCGCCTTCGGCGCGGTGGTCGGCGGCGATTCCGCCTTCGGCGGCATCCAGTCGCCGGGCGGCACGCCCTTCCAGCCGGTCTCGATCTCGCCGCAGGCCCCCTCGCCGGTCAACAACGCGAACTTCGGCTTTGATCCGAATCCCGTCACCAGCGCGACCACGCTGTTCGGCGGCATCCCCGGGGCAAACCTCGAGATCTACCTGCAGGCCCTCAGCGAGAACCGCTACGTCCGCGTGCTCGCCGAGCCGAACCTCGTCGCGGTCAGCGGCGCGGAGGCGACGTTCCTCGTCGGCGGCGAGTTCCCGGTGCCGATCGTGCAGGGCTCGGTCGTCGGCGGCGGCAGCACCGTGACCATCGAGTACAAGGAGTTCGGCGTGCGGCTGAACTTCCGGCCCGAGGTGCTCGGCGAGGGGCGGATCCGCCTCGAGGTCGCTCCGGAGGTGAGCGAGCTCAGCCAGATCGGCGCGGTCGTGCAGAACGGCTTCACCATCCCCAGCGTGATCACCCGCCGCTCGAAGACGACGGTCGAGCTCGGCAGCGGGCAGTCGTTCGCGATGGCCGGCCTGCTCCGGAACAAGGAACAGTCGCGGATCTCGAAGGTTCCCGTGCTCGGCGACCTGCCCATCCTGGGCCTGCTGTTCCGCAGCGTGCGCTACGAGCAGGACCAGACCGAGCTGGTGGTGATGGTCACCGCCGAGCTCGTCGAGCCGCTCGACGACGGCGATGCGCGGCCCGGCCCCGGCGAGCTGCACCAGACCCCGAACGACTGGGAGCTCTTCATGGAAGGGAAGCTCTCGGGCGCGGTGAACATGGCCAACCCGCTCGCTCGCCTGAAGTCGCTCGGCCTCGGCGGACTGAAGGGTCCCGGGGCGTGGCGACGGCCCGACGAGCCGCGGATCCCCGCCGGCGATGCCTTCCCGACGACCGTCGCCGCCGCCGAGCCCGCCGCCGCCGAATCCACGGCCGAGACGGCCCCGGCCGACACCGCTCCCATCGGAACCCAGCCGTGACCCCCTCCGAGACCGCCACCCAAGCCAAGGCCGACCTCATGGAGCTCCGTCGCGAGCTCCACGAGCGGCTCGTCGGCACGCTCGACTTCGCCGCGGCCGATCGCCTCGACCGCGACCAGCTCATGACCGAGTGCGGGGGCCGGATCGAGAAGCTCATCGACCGCTCGGAACGGTTCCTCTCCGAGTCGGAGCGCCGCTGGCTCATCCAGGGCGTCCTCGACGACATGTTCCGGCTCGGCCCGCTCGAGCCGCTGCTGGCCGACGACGCGGTGACGGACATCCTCGTGGTGCGCTACGACCGCGTCTTCGTCGAGCGGCACGGCCGCATCGAGGAGAGCGACGTGCGGTTCCGCGACGAGAACCACCTGATCCAGGTCATCCAGCGGATCGTGCGGAACGCCGGCCGCCGCATCGACGAGCGGAGCCCCATGGTCGACGCCCGCCTCGACGACGGCTCGCGCGTGAACGCGATCATCCCGCCGCTGGCGGTCGACGGTCCGCAGCTCTGCGTTCGTCGGTTCCCGCAGCGTTCGCCCGGCCTCGACCGCCTCGTCGAGCTCGGCTCGCTCGCCCCCGCCACCGCCGACCTCCTGCGGGCGGCGGTAGCCGGCCGCCTGAACATCATCTTCTCGGGCGGTGCCGGCGTCGGGAAGACGACGCTGCTCAACGCCGCGTCGGCATGGGTCGATCCCCGCGAGCGGGTGATCACCATCGAGGACGCGGCCGAACTCAAGCTGAAGGGCGCCCACGTCGTCCGACTCGAGACCCGCACCGCGAACGTCGAGGGCGTCGGCGCGGTCGCGCCGCGTGACCTGCTGCGGAACGCACTCCGCATGCGGCCCGACCGGATCATCGTCGGCGAGTGCCGCGGCGCCGAGGCGGTCGACATGATGCAGGCGATGAACACGGGCCATGAGGGCTCGATGACCACCCTGCACGCCAACAGCGCCCGCGACACCATCACCCGTCTCGAGTCGATGCTCGCCATGGGCGGGTTCGACGTGCCGGTGCGGGTGCTTCGCGAGTACATCGCGTCGGCGATCCACCTCGTGGTGCACCTCGCCCGCCTGCCCGACGGGCGTCGCGTCGTGAACGAGGTCGTCGAGATCCGCGGCGCCGAGGGCGAGACGGTGCGCATCGAGTCGATCCACCGATACCGGCTGGAGACGATCCGCGACGGGAAGGCCGAGGGTCGCTTCGAGGCGACCGGCACCGTTCCCTACTTCCTCGAGAACCTGAAGTCGCGCGGCTTCCCGCTCGACGCGAAGCTCTTCGCGGCGGGTCCGCTCGAGACGGGGGCGAAGCGCTGATGGGTCCGGGTGCGGACTGGAGCGGGCCGGTCTTCGCCGCGTTCCTCGCGTTCGGGCTTTGGTGGCTCTTCGCCGTCCGTCCCGAGCGGCGACGGGAGCGAGGCGAGGCCGCCGAGACCCCGAACCCGACGCTCGGCCCGACCGAGTCGCCGGCCGGGCGGGCGATCCTGCTCGTCCTCGGACTGGCATTCGCCAGCGTCTTCTGGATCGTCGGCGACCGGCCGCTGCTGGCCGCGGCGGTCTTCGCGGTGTGGAACCTCGCGGTGGTCATCCTCCGGTCGCGGGGGAGGGCCCGCCGGGCCGTCGAGGAGGAACGAAACGCGGTCGAGGCCATCGCCGGCGCGAGCCGGGCCCTGCGGGCGGGCATCCCGCTCGGCGGCATGCTCGAGATCCTCGCGGTCGAGAGCCGCGGCGAGGCCGGCCGGGCCTTCCGCGAGATCGTCCGCCGCGAGAGCCTCGGCGAGGATCTCGCCGCCGCGATCCGCCGCGTGCTGCTCAGGTCGCCTCTGCCGGCACTGCGGGCGTTCGGCCTGGCGGTCATCGTCCAGATCAACGCGGGCGGCAACCTCGCCGACACCACCGAACGCCTCGCCCGCTCGCTCGTCGAGCGCGGTCGCATGCGGCGTCGTGCCCGCACCATCGTCTCGTACAGCCGCACCGCGGCGACCGTGCTGTCGGTGCTTCCGCTGATCGCCGTGCCGATCATGGCGTGGCTGGTCGACGACTACCTCATGCTGCTGCTCGATCGCCCCGTGGGGAACATCCTGCTCGGCGTGTCGGCGGTGCTGCTCGTGGCGGGCATCGCGTCGATCCAGCGTTTCGGCCGCATCGACAGCTCGCAGGACGGGAGGACCGCATGATCGGCTGGGCGCTCCTGGCCGGGGCCGCGACGTTCGCCGCGACCGTGGCGGTCGGCGTCGCCGCGCGACCCGCGACCCGCGGCGCCGGCCGCTCGTTGGCCGTCGAGGGCGCCGGAACCCCGCCGTGGGTCGACGCCAAGCAGGGCGGCGTGACCACCCTGCTGTCGGCCGGCTACCGCCGCGACCTCGCGTCGGCGGGCCTCGTGGCCCTCGACAGCCAGCTCTCGTTCCTCGCCCTCCACGCGGCGACCACCGCGACCGGGACCTTCGCGGCGGTCTGGATCGCGGCCTCGAACTTCAACTCGCCCTCGTCGCTCTTCCTGGCCGGGGCGATCGGGGCCACGCTCGGCTGGTGGCTGCCCCGCTCGTGGCTCGAGTGGAAGCGGTCGCAACGGCGGCTCGAGATCGTGACCGACTTCCCGGTGATGCTCGACCTGCTCCAGATCTCGATGCAGGGCGGCATGGGGCTCTCGGCGGCGTGGACCGCGGTCGCGGCCAGCCTCGAGGGCGCGGGCGACGCGCTCGCCGAGGAGATGCGGCGGATCGATCTGGAGGTCGGCTTCGGCGAGGGCTGGAGCCGGGCCCTGGCGGCCGCAAGCGACCGTACCGGCGTGCACGAGTTCCGCTCGCTCGGATCGCTGCTCGGCCAGACCGACCGCTTCGGCACCGAAGTCACGCAGATGATCCAGGTGCTTTCGGATTCGCTCCGCCACGAGGAACTGCAGGGCCTCGAGGAACGGGCCCACCAGGCCTCGGTCAAGATGCTCTTCCCGCTCGCGGCGATGCTGCTGCCCGCGACGCTGCTGCTCATCATCGGCCCACTGATCATCCTCCTCTTCGACGCCCTGCAGCGGGCGGACGCGCTCTGAACGACTGTCGGACCGGAACCACGATGCGAAATCCCACCATCCATCCCCTCCTGGCCGCCCTTGCGGCGGTCCCGCTCGCGGTCGCGTGCCAAGCCCCGTCCGGGCCGGCGTCGGCGGCGGGCGACTCCGAGTCGATTTCCGACGACCGAATGCTCGAGGTCGACAAGCACTACGTCCGCGAGCCGTTTGAAGACCAGGCCCGGGCCGGCGTGCTTCGCCAGCGAGCCCTGTTCGAGATGCATTTCCGCCCGGGGTCGGCCGACCTCACGCCGCTCGGGCGTCGCGACCTGGCGATCCTCGCCGACGCGGTCGAGGAGGACGGCGGCTCGATCTCGGTCCGCCGCGGCTCGGCCGGCGAAAGGCTGTACAAGGCCCGGGTCGAGACGGTCCGCGACGGGCTGCTCGCCGCCGGCATCGACGCCCGACGGATCCGCATCGACGACGGTTCGCCCGGCGGCGATGGCGTCTCGACCAGCGAGGCGATCCTGATCCGCGCGAAGATCCGTGACCAGCCCATGTCGTCGCCGTCGGAAGGCGAGATGCTCTCGCCCACCGGCGGCGCGCCGACCCCCGTCGGAGGTGCCTCGTGAGGTTCCCCATGCGTCCCCTTCCCTTCCTCGCGATCGCGGCGTCGATCGCCCTTGCCGGGCTCGGCTGCCAGGCGAAGCCCGCGACCGAACCGGACTGGTTCGAGGGCGGCGAGATGCGTCCCGCGTCGGCCGACACGCTGCAGCTCACGGCTCGCGTCCTCGCGTCGAAGGGCGACACCGCCCGCGCCGGGTACGTCATCGAGCGCATGCTGCGCGAGCATCCCGACTACCTCGGCACCTACACCGAGGGCGCCGAGGTGCTGCTCATCGAGGGTCGGGTGAAGGACGCGATCGGCTGGCTCGATCGCGGACTCGCGAAGTTCCCGGATCATCCGGTCCTGCGGAACAACCGCGGCATGTGCCACCTGCTTTCCGCGGATCTCGCCGCGGCCTTGAGCGACTTCGAGGCCGCCTACAAGGCGGATCCCGGCGACGCCGAGTACGTGTTCAACCTCGGTCTCGCGAAGGCGATCCAAGGCGACGAGGACGCGGCGAGGAGTTACTGGGCACGCGTTCTCACCCCCGAGGAGGTCGCCGGCAACCTCGAGGTGGCGAGAACCGCGCGTCCGAACTTTGCCCGACCGGGGTAATCGCCCCCGTCGATCCAGATCCACCCCACTCAAGCGGGTTTTCACCGCTTGGGTCTTCCTCGCCCCGGAAGTCGAGGTAACTTGGTCTCGTGCATCCAACGGCGTGTGGCCGTGGGCGGCACAGTACTCTTCCGCCCTTGGGCACAAAGGAAAGAACCAATGAAGAACTGGATCATGAATTTCATCGCCGACGAGCGCGGCGCCGAGAGCACCGAGCTCGCGGTCACCACCCTGGTCGTCGCCGGTGGCGCGGTC
>JBEIUL010000024.1:0-12959 GCA_040374395.1 Phycisphaeraceae bacterium | reverse complement strand
GGCGGCGGCGCTGGCGCCGGTCGACACGCTGACGCTGCGATTCGACGCGGGCGACGGCCGGGTCGAGATCGGTCGCGACGGGGCGGCGGCGACGCGCGGGCCGGTTGCCTTCGAGGCGGTGCGATTCCGCTACCTCGACGGCGGGACGTGGCGCGACGAGTTCGATTCGACGGCGGAGGGCCGGTTGCCGCAGGCGGTCGAGCTGTCGATCTGGTTCGCGCGGTCCGCTCCGACCCCGGTCGAGCGTCCCGAGTTCGACGTCGGCGAGAATGAGCCGCTCGCGCCCGATCGGCCGGCCGACCGGCGGCGGATGGTCGCGGTGCCCGATGCCGACGACTCCGCGGAAGGAGTCGAACCGTGAGGCGCGATCGCGGGTTCGTCCTGCTGGTCGTGCTCGTGGTCGTCGCGGCGGCGGTGCTTGCGGTGACCGGCACGATTTTCCTCGTGCGCGGCGAGGTCGCGGGCACGGCGAACGCCGGCGAGACGACCCGCACCCACGCGGTGGCCTGGAGCGGCGTGCAGGCGGTCGCGGCGACGCTCGGGGCGGCCCGCGGCGAGATCCTCGCCGGCGGCGATCCGACGGTCGAGCGTGAGTTCACGGTCTGGGAGGCGGGCGGTGAGCGAGGCGTCGTTCGCCTGCTTCCGCTCGGGCCGACGGCACGGCTCGCGGCGCCCGAGAACGCGAAGCTCGACGTGCGGATGATCGACGCCGAGGGCCTCGAGCGAAGCGGGACGTTCGATGCCGAGGCGGCCGCGCGGATCGTCGCGGCCCGCGACGCGTGCGGCGGCCGCCTGCTCGATCTCGCGAGCCTGCTCGCGCACGGTGCGCTTCCCGAGGATCTCCATGGCGAGCTCGACGACGCCTTCCTCGCGTCGTTCGGCGACGTCGAGTCGGACGACGAGGAACTCGCGGCGGCGTCGCGCGACGCCGCGCTCGAGGCGGCCCGCGGCGTCCCGCCCGCGCCCCGCGGGCTTTGCGATCTTGCGACGGTGTTCGCGTTCGATCCGCCGATCCGGTCGGACGGCTCGCCGCGGACGGTCCTCGGCGGCGAGCTGTCGGGCGACGACCTCGCCGCCCTCGACGAGCGCCTCGGCGACGGCGCCGCGGCGGCGCTCGGGCGGATCGATGCGGCCGACGAGGCCGCGCTGCTCGAGGCGTGGTCGGCGAAGCGGCCCGATCCGGCCTCGTGGAGCGGGCTGCTCGACGCGGTCACGCTCATCGACGGTGGACTCGACGAGGGCCGGCTCGATCTCCTGCGGGCCGACGAGGCGGCGCTCCGCGGGCTGCCCGGACTTCCCGAGGAGGCGGCGGCCCGCATCGTCCGCGAGCGCGAGGCGGTTCCCGCGGACGAGCGGCTCGATCCGGCATGGCTCGTCGAGCGGGGAATCGTCGACGCGTCGACGTTCCGGTCGCTGCTTCCGCGGCTCGCGACGCGGTCGCTCTTCTGGCGGATCCGTGTCGAGGGTCGCATCGAGCGGGTCGAGTCCGACCGCGACGCGACGGCGGCCGCCGCACCGACGCCCCGCATCATCCTCGAGGCGGTCATCGACCTGACCGGGGAGCGTCCACGGCTTGCGAGCCTGCGCGACATCACGGCGCTCCCGGACGCGATCCGGATGCTGGCGGCGCTGCCCGCCGCGGAAGAGCGGCCCGAGCTCGAGAGCGGGATCGAGTCGCCCGTCACGCCCGAGAACGACGGGATGCCCGTCGGGCCCGAGGCGAATTCGCCGCCCGAGGAAGCCGCCACCCCCGCCGAGGCGCCAGCCGAGTCCGCTGGCCGCGCGTTCCGGCGCGAACGGGATTGGGCGCTGGAAGCGCGCTGGCTAGCATGGGACGCATGGCCCGCAACCATCAGGTCGTCGTGCAGCTCGATGCGTCGATGCTGCGCGCGGTCGAGGTCGACGTCGGCGGACGGCGGGCCACCGTGACGCGGGCGATGGCGAGTCGCGTGCCCGACGCGATCGCCGACGACGCCGCGGCGCTCGGCGATTGGGCCGGGGAAGCCCTGGCTTCCGGCGGTTTCGACGGGAGTTCGGCCACCTGGGCGATCGGACGCGAGGCCTTCGCGCTGCGGACCCTCGAGTTCCCGCGGGCGACCTCGGCCGAGCTGCCCGGCATGGTCCGGCTGGCCATGCAGAAGGAAACGGCGCTTGAGTCGGGCGGAGCCATCATCGACTTCCTGCCCGGACCGCGCCGCACCGCGCCGGACGGATCGCCGACGGTCTCGGTCCTTGCGGCCGGACTTCCCGCCGCGACGCTCGAGCGATTTCGCGGGTGGGCGCCGGGTCTGCGCGGGCTCGTGCCGCGGTTCCTCGGTGCCATCGAGTTCGCGGACGCCGCGGCCGACGAGGCGGTCGCGGTGCTCGACGCGACCGGATCCGGGCTCGAGTGCACGATCGTGCGCGACGGCGAGGTCCTCTGGTCGCGGGCGGGCGGCTCCGACGCGGTCGCGAGCGAGGCGAAGCGGATGTGGCTGGCGTTCCGACTGGCCGAGCCGTCGCTGGCGGTCTCGGCGGCCGTCGTGCTCGGCGACGAGGCGGCGCTCGCGGACGTCGAGTCGGCGATCGCCGGAGTCGCGGGCATTCCCGTCCGCGTGGCGGCGACCGCAAACCGCCTCGATTCTCTGCGGGGCATCGATCCCGCCGCGCTCGCGGCGTGCCTGCCGCTGGTGGGGCTCGCCCTTCGCGACGTCTCCGGTTCGCGCATCGACTTCGCCCATCCGCGCCAGGCACCTGATCTCGCCGGGGCCCGCCGCCGCCGCGTCATCGTCGCGGCGGGCGTCGCCACGCTCGCGGCCCTCGGCGGCTGGACCCTGGGCAACGTCGAGCGAAAGTCGTTCCTCGCCCGCGTCGACGACCTTCGCGAGAAGGCGACGGCGGCGCTTCCCGAGCACCAGCGGTTCAAGCGTGACACCTATCGCCTGCGGCATCTCGAGACGTGGGCGTCGGTGCGTCCCGAGTGGCTCGACCACGCCCTCTTCCTGCACCGCTTCGCGCCCGACGCGAGTCGGGTCGTGCTCGACGGGTGGAACGGGACGCTCGAGACCTCCGACGTCGAGTACGGCCGCGACCGGAAGTGGACCGTCGAGTCGCAGCTGAAGGTCACGCTCGAGGGCGAGGCCCGCGATCGCGAGGTCGCCGACGCCTTCCGCGAGTCGCTCGTCGAGGACCGCGTCTACACGCTCACCTCGACCGGCGCCGACGGTCGCGGCGGCCGCCGCCTGAGCTCGCCGTTCTCGTATCTCCTGCGGACCGACCGGCTCGACGATCCCGCGGCGGGCATTCCGGCGCCGCCCGCCAAGCCGGCCGAGAAGTCGGAGGCGAAGCGATGAGCCTCGACGTCCGCGCGAAACTCGCCCGGATGGCCCGCGACGCCCGCGAGAATCCCCGCGGCGCGGCCCTCGCCCTCGGTGCGGCGCTCACGGTCGCGGCCCTCGGTGTCGGCGGCTACGTCTCGGGTTCCGGCCGCTTCTCGGCCGATCGCGCGAAGGCGATCAAGGACGAGTCGACCTACCGTGCGGCCCTCGTCGAGATCCGCGACGAGCGGGCGCGCCGCGGAAAGCTCGACGCGCAGCTCCAGTCGTTCGTCGACCGCACGCTCGGCGGGACGGCCGAGACCTGCGACGCACAGCTCCGCTCCCGGCTCAACCGGCTCGGCGAGGAGGTGGGCCTTCGCGACCTCCGCGTCACCACCGGATCGGCGGCGTCGCGCGCCTCGCCCGCGAAGGCCGAGTTCGGCCGCTCCGGCCGCGACCGGGCCCTGCGCGACGAGGTCGACTTCATCGAGCTCGACGCGTCCATCGGCGGCGAGGGCAGCCTCGAGCAGGTGCTCCGCCTCGTGCACCGCATCGAGGTCGAGCCGTGGATCAAGCGGATCGACGGCGTGAAGCTCGATGCGGTCGGCGAGGGCGAGCGGGTGAAGCTCTCGCTCAGGCTCACGACGCTCTTCCTGCCGGGCCTCGACCGGAAGCTCGAGCTGAAGGTCGCCGACAGCGAGCTCGCCGGGTTCGCCCGCGTCGCGTCGCTCGTCGATGCGAATCCCTTCCGCGTGCCGAAGCCGCCGGCGGTGACGGCGGTCGCGGCGGTCGACCCGCCCTCGAACCCGCCGACGGTCGCCCCGGTCACCGATCCCGCGACCACCGAGGCGCCGCCGACCGGCTTCCCCTACGACCAGTGGCTGCTCACCGGTCTCGTGTCCGGCCCGACCGGACAGGAGGCGTGGCTCCGGAACTCCTCGGACAACCGGTCGGCGATCCTGCAGCCCGGCCAGTCGATGGGAGGCATCACCTTCCTCGGGTTCACCGCCGACATCGCCGACTTCGTGGCGGGCGAGTCGAAGTTCCGGGTCCAGGTCGGAACCTCGCTCGGCAGCCGGCTGCCCCCGGCCTGAGGGGGACGGTCTCCCCGATCGCCCCCCGACCGCGGAAAGTGAACGCAACTCCGTCGCCCGGACGAACGATGGAGGGAACAATCCGGCGTCCCGGCCGGTCCGCTGCCGCCTTCCCCCCGATCTGGCCCCGATCCGGCCCCAAACGCATGAGCAACCGCGCGAAACTCTCGATCTTCCTCGGCGTCTGGTTCGTGGTGGTCGTCGGCATCTGGATCGTCGCCCGCAACGCGAAGCCGATCGCCATTCCCGAGCCGACGGTCGCCGAGCCCGCGACCGCGACCGCATCGGCGATCGTCGCGTTCGAGCCCGAGACGCTCGTCTTCGGCGAACTGCTGCCGCAGGTCCCGGCGACCCGCTCGGTGCGGATCCGCAACCTGACCGCGGCCCCGCTGACCCTGACCGAGGCGGTGACCGATTGCCCCTGCACCTCGGCGACCGTGCCCGACTCGGCCATCGCTCCCGGCGAGTCGGTCGAGGTCGAGGTCACGATCGATCCCGGCGAGCGGCAGGGCGTGAGCCTCGGGAAGAAGCTGGCGTTCCTCGTCGAGGGCCACGATCCGGTCTCGCTCCGCATCGAGGCCTCGGTGCCGCTCTTCGTCCGCGCGACCCCCGAGGCGATCGAGGCCCCGGCCGATGACGTCGCCGACCCGGCCCCGACGGCGGTCTCGCTCGAGGCGGTCGACGGCGCCGCGTTCAAGGTCAGCGAGGCGGATCCGCCGGTCATCGTGATCCCCGCGTCCGCCGCGGCGGCCCGCGGCGAGTTCTCGATCGACTGGAAGGCCTGGCGCGAGGCGAAGCGGCCGATCAAGGTCACCGTCTACACCGATCATCCCAAGGCCCCGCCGCTGTCGTTCATCATCCGCAAGCCGGTCCCGCCGCCCGCGGCCCGTGCCGAGGAGACCCCCTGATGCTGAAGCCGTTCACGGTCGCGATCGCCCTGCTCGCCGCAACACCCGCGCTCTCGCTCGCGCACGCCCCGCAATCCGCCCGGCCCGCGGGCTACCAGGTCGTTCCGCCGCGACTGTATCCGGGCGCGGCGATGAAGTTCCCGCCGCTCAAGGCCTTCGTGCAGGGCGAGCCGGTCTCGAAGTTCGAGACGGGCAAGACCTACGTCTTCCACTTCTTCTCGACGACCTGCGGCCACTGCGCGGAAGCGGCCCCGACCGTGGCCGAGCTCGCCCGCTTCTACGGCCAGCTCGGCTGGATCTTCGTCTCGATCGCCGGTGACGAGGAGGCCGCGATCCGCACGTGGATGTCGACGCCGGAGGCCAAGGAGAACTACGTCCACCGGCTCGTCGCCGATCCCGGCAAGGACGCCACCCGCGTCCTGCAGTACCCGACCTACCGGAACTCGACCCCGCGGCTCTTCGTGGCCCGCGACGGCGTGCTGCTGTGGGTCGGCCATCCCGACGAGGCCGGGACGGTCCTCGAGGAGATCGGCAAGGGGACCTACGATCTCCCGAAGGTCCGCGGCGAGTTTGTCCTGAATGCCGTGCTTTTCAAGGCGAAAAACGATGCGACCGCCAAGGTGAAGGAGTGCGAGAGGAGCGGCGAGTGGAAGCCGTGCCTCGACTATCTCGACGCGATCTCGGCCGCGATGCCCGCGAAGGCCTCGACCTTCGAGCTGCAGAAGTTCGGCACGATGATCGGGGCCGCGAACATGGTGCCCGACGGCTACGCGTACGGCCGCACGCTCGCCGCGAGGTACCCCGACGACATCGCGGTCTTCCGCACGCTGGCCCGCACCGTGCTGAGCACGGCCGCGGTGCGCGAGCGCGACCTCGACTTCGCGATGGAGATGGCGGTGCGGGCGAACGAGATCGGCAAGGACGAGGATCCGCGGGAGGCCGACGCCCTCGCCCTCGCGTGGTTCTCGAAGGGCGATCGCGAGAAGGCGATCGAGCACCAGAAGCGGGCGATCGCGCTGCAGACGGACGTGAAGGTCCGCAAGAACTACGAGGCGACGCTCAAGAAGTACGAGACGCAGGCGCCGGGCCCCGTGCCGCCGGCCACGGCGGGGGCGAAGAAGCCGCCCGTGACGATCGAGGAAGACGCCGGACACCCGACGAGTGAGTCGGGCGCGGTGCCGCCGGGTGAACATTGACCGTGCGACGTCCGCGCGAGTGCCGGTAAAAACCCGCGTGAGCGGATGAATCCGCCGGTCGGAAACCGGAGCGGTTCCCGTTCGCGGCGCGGGCGGTGCAAAACCCGTTTCTTGCCGTCGGCAATGAGGTTACGCGCGACGCAACCCGTAAACTGAAGATCCGCCGGTCATCGGAACGGTCCTTGGGAGAGGTCGGTCCGCGTTCGCGCGGCCGCCGCGGCCCGCCGTCCCGATCCGGCGTCCGAAAGGACTCGGAGTCGCGCATGAAGAAGCCCCCCCGGAAGCGTCTTGCCCGTCCCGTCGCGCCGCTGGCCCTCGCCCTCGCGCTCGGGGTCGCCCCGTTGGCCTTCGCCGTCGTCCCGTCGCCGGACGGGACCGGCCAGGCCCCGCCCGCCGGCGAGCCGCGGATCCGCTTCAACTTCAAGGGCCAGTCCTACGACCAGATCCTCGATTACTTCAGCCGCGTGACGGGCTACCCGGTGGTTCGCGAGGCCCCCGTACCGGCGGGCACCGTCGATTACCTGTATCCGGGCGAATACACGCTGACCGAGGCCCTCCAGACGCTGAACGTGCTGCTCCAGACGCAGGGTGTGCTGCTGCGGGTGGAAGGCCAGCGGCTCTTCCTGCAGAAGCTCGACGAGATGAAGCGCGAGAACGTGCCGACCTTCGTCGGCACGCTGCCCGTCACGGTCACCGACGACCAGGTGGTTACGCTGGTCGTGCCGCTGCTGAACGCGAAGGCGATGCCGGTCGCCGAGCAGCTCAAGGGCCTCATCGCGACCTACGGGTCGGTCACGCCGCTCGAGCAGCAGAACTCGGTGATCCTCGTCGAGACCGCGGCGCAGGTGCGGCGGCTGCAGCGGATCATCGAGCAGCTCGACGCCGAGGACGCCGAGAGCGTGGTCGACGTGGTGCCGCTGCGCTTCGCGAAGGCGGCGCAGATGATCGTCTCGCTGAACGCCCTGATGGGCGAGAAGAGCGTCGAGTACGTCATCGGGCCCGACGGCAAGCGGGTGAAGCTCGAGGAGCGGAAGGTCAACGGGCTCTCGCTCACCGCCGACGAGCGGACGAACTCGCTGGTGGCCCGCGGCGACCGTGCGAAGATCGACCAGCTGCGCGATACCGTGGCCCTGCTCGACGTGCCGGCGGCCGAGGGCGGGGCGGCCAGCGGCGGGCCGGCGGGACCGGCACGGACCATCCGCACCGTGACGCTCGAGCGGCAGACGCCGCTCGCGGCCCGGGCCAAGCTCGAGCAGCTCTACGCGCCGCTGCCGGCCGACCGCAAGCCGACCATCGTCGCGTTCGAGGACACCAACCGGGTCGCGATCGTCGGCGAGCCCGGGCCGGTCGCCGAGGGCGAGACGATCCTCCGCGAGCTGGAAAGCGTCGAGGATGGGAAGCCGAAGGCGGCCGCGGGCGAGGAGATCGAGGAGCGCCGCGTCATCACGGTGCTGCCGCTCGCGAACGCGACGCCCGAGGCGACGCTCGCGTCGATCCGCACGCTGCTGAACGCCCGGCAGCTGGCCGCGGTGACGCTGGTCGCAACGCCGGACGGCCGCGGCATCATCGTGAACGCGTTTCCCTCGGACACCGTCGCGGTGAGCGAGCTCGTCGCGGCCCTCGACCGCCCGGTCCGCGGCGAGCGGGCGGTGCGGATCGTGAAGCTTTCCGACGCCGATCCCGAGGGCTCGGTCACGCGGGCCCGCGAGCTTCTCGACGAGCAGCTGCCCGAGAACGACCCCGGACGCGAGCTCCGCACGCAGTACGACGCGAAGACCCGCACGCTCACGCTCGTCGGACCGGCCGCGGCGGTGGATCGCTTCGCGACGCTGCTGCAGACCGTGTCGCAGCACCAGGCGATCGAGCGCGAGACCCGGCAGGTCGCGCTGCGGAACGCGAAGCCGTCGGCGATCGCCGCGCAGCTCTCGTCGCTCGCGAAGGCGACGCTCGACCCGCGCGACGGGACCGCGTTCACCGCGCCCGGCGTCGAGCCGATCGACGACCTGTCGCTTCTCGTGATTTCCGCGCCGCCCGGCCAGTTCCCGGCGATCGCCAAGCTCGTCGAGGCCCTCGACCGGCCTGCGGCGAGCGACTTCCAGTTCCGGGCGATCGCCCTCGCCGGCGTCGACCCGGCCCCGCTCGTCGAGAAGGCGAAGCTCGTCTACGAGCGGCTGGCCCGCGGGGCGAGGCCGGGCGAGCTCGAGTTCCCGCAGGTCGAGGTCGATCGCGCGGTCGGCAGCCTGCTCGTGAGCGGGGCGGCGCCGTCGGTCGCGCTCTACGACCGGGCGCTTTCGGAAGCGCGTCAGCTCATGCCGCCGGCCCGCACCGGACGGCTGTTGCCCGTGCGGCAGGCGAAGGCCGCCGATCTCGCGGGACCGGTGCTCGAACTCGTGAACCGCACCGCGCCGGTCGACCCGTCGCGGACGGTCTCGCCCCCGACCGTCGAGGTCGTCGAGGCGAACAACAGCCTGTACGTCACCGGCGAGCCGGCCCAGCTCGCGGCGGTCGAGGCGCTGGTGCGCGATCTCGATCGCGCCGAGGGCGGCGTCCTTCCGCCGCTGCGGATGCTGCAGCTGCGGGCCGGCGACGCACCGGCGGTCGCGACGATGCTCACGCAGCGGTACGGCGGCCGCCCGCCCGAGCAGCAGCGCGAGCAGCCGGTGCGGATCGAGGCCGACGCGGTGACGAACACCCTCGTGGTGAGCGCCCATCCCGCGGTCTTCGACGAGATCAAGGCGTTCGTCGATGAGATGAACCGGGCCGGCGAGCCGGGCTCGGCGGGCACGCCCGGGCGCGAGACCTTCGTCTTCCCGCTGAAGCTGGCGAAGGCGGTCGATCTCGCCTCGGCGCTCGAGCGGCTGTATCCGCAGCCGCCGATGCCGCAGGACGCCCGCGGCCGACCGATGCCGCACCTCCAGAAGCCGAAGGAGGTCTACGTCTCGGCCGACTCGGCGACGAATACGCTGATCGTCGAGGCGCCGAGCGAACGGCGGCCGAGCTTCGAGGCGCTGGTGGCCGAGCTCGACCGCGTGCAGCTGCCGCCGCAGGCGGAGTTGCGGACCTACGCGATCGATCGCGGCGACGTCGCGGCGATCGCCCGCACCCTGCAGGACCTCGCGACCCGCGGCGTGCTGTCGCGGCCCGGCGCCGACGGCTCGAAGCCGGTCGAGGTGCTCATCACCACCGAGCCGACCAGCCGCACGCTCATCGTCGCGGGCGACGCGACGACCTTCGGCCGCGTCGAGGAGACGCTCAAGCAGCTCCAGGCGATCCCGCCGCAGCGGGCATTGCGGGTCTTCGAGACCGGCGGCGTCGAGCCGGCGAACCTCGCCGAGCGGGCGAAGGCGCTGTACGCCCAGCAGGTCGCGGGGATCCCGCTCTCCGGCACGGTCGACGTCGAGATCGACGCGGCGAACGGCGCGCTCCTGGTCACCGCCGACGCCGAGGCGATGACGCGGTTCGCGGGCATCGTCACGCAGCTCCAGTCGACGATCGCCCCGCCGCCCGACGTGCGGCTGCTGCCGCTGCAGTTCGCGAAGGCGACCGAGGTGAAGCAGACGCTCGACGGCATGGCCCGCGCCGAGCTCGCGGTCGCGACCGGTCCCGGCGACCGGCCGCCGGTCTTCGAGGCGATCGAGCGGACCAATTCGCTCATCGTCGCCGCGAGCCCGCGGCAGCACGAGGTGCTCGCGGCGCTCGTCCGCGGCCTCGACGTCGAGCGCGGCGAGACTCCGCCGTTGCGCATCCTCCAGCTGCGGACCGCCGATGCCGCGAACCTCGCGGCGGCCCTGAACGCCAACTACGCCCGCCGCGATCCCGAGGAGAGGCAGGCGAAGCCGGTGCAGATCGCGAGCGACCCGCAGACGAACACGCTGCTGGTCGCGGCGCATCCCGAGGTGCTGCCCGAGCTCGAGGCGATCGTCTCGCAGCTGAACGACACGAACGCGACCGACGCCGATGGCCGCGAGATCCGCATCTTCCCGTTGAAGGTCGCGCGGGCGGTCGAGCTCGCGAAGACCATCGACGAGATGTATCCGGCGCCGCCGGTCCCGGTCGACCCCCGCGGCCGCCCGCGGCCCGAGCTGCAGAAGCCTCGCGAGATCACGGTTCGGGCCGACCCGCAGGTGAACGCCCTGATCGTCGACGCGCCCGTCCAGCGCATGTCCGGGTTCGAGAAGCTCGTCGAGCAGCTCGACCGGCAGCAGGTCGGGGCCGACACGCAGATCCGTTCGTATCGCCTGGTGCGCGGCGACGCCGAGAGCGTCGCGAACACGCTGCGCGAGCTCGCCCGGCAGGGGCACCTCGGGGCGACCGGGGCCGGCAGTTCCGCGATCACCGTGACCGCCGATCGCGTGGGACGCACCGTGCTCGTGGCGGGCCCGGATTCCTGCTTCGCGAAGGTCGAGGAGGCGCTCAAGGGCCTCGACGGAGAGCGCTCGCTGCCGCCGACGGTATTGCGGGTCTACACGCTGAAGTCGGCGAAGGCCGAGACGCTCGCGGCAATGCTCAAGCAGGTGCTGGCGGGCCGCATCCGCGCCGACCAGCCCGACGCCGCGGCCGAGCTCGACCGGCTGCTCGAGGTCACGCCGGACCGCCGCTCGAACACGATCATCATCAACGCGCCGGCGACGGTGATGCCGCTCGCCGAGGAGCTCATCAGGCAGCTTGACGACGGCCGCGTCTCGCTCGGCGACCCGTCGATCCGGGTGCGGCCGCTGGTCTTCGCCGACGCGACGGCGACCGCCGCGAATCTTGCCCAGGCCCTCGCCGGCACGATCAGCAAGGCGACCGGCGAGCCGATGCAGGTGAAGGTCACCGCGGCCGGCGGGACGAACGCGCTGCTGCTCGTCGGCCTCGACGCCGACCTCGACGAGGTCGAGAAGCTCATCGAGCCCCTGGATTCGCGTCCGGCGAGCGATGCGATCGACGCCCGGACCTTTCCGCTGAAGTTCGCGAGCGCGAAGGACGTGGCCCCGCTCGTGCAGCGGCTGCTCGCCGACCAGCAGGACGCCGACCCGCGGATCATGATCGAGCGGCTCCGCCGGTCCCGGGGCGAGGTCGACTCGGTGCCGAAGGTCCGTGTCGAGGCCGACGAGCGGACGAACAGCCTCGTGGTGAGCGGGCCGCAGCGGACGGTCGCCCTCGCCGAGACGCTGCTCTCCGAGCTCGATCGCGAGGATGTCGCCGCGAACCGCACGCTGCTCACCTTCACGCCGCGGAACGCCGATCCGCGGGCGCTCGTCGCCACCGCCCGGCCGCTGCTCGAGAAGACGCGGCCCGCGGGCGAGCGGGGGAGTTTCGAGCTCATCGCCGACGCGACGAGCGGGGCGGCGTTGGCGGTCGGCTCGGACGCCGAGACGAAGCGGGCGGTCGCGCTGCTGCAGCGCCTCGACGACGACACCCGCGTCGCGCCGCGGGTCGACCTCACCACGATCTCGCTGCGGCACGTCGACGCCGCGACCGCGGCGGCGGCGGTCCAGCCGTTGCTGTCCGACCGTTCCCGCTGGCCCGAACCGCTCATCGCAGCCGCCCGCGCGGGCGTGCCCGTCGCCGAGCCGCGGGTGACCGCCGACCCCGCATCCAATCGCCTGCTCGTGTCGGCCCCGTCGGAGCTGCTTCCGGTGGTCGAGGGCCTCGTCAAGACGCTCGACCAGCCGCGGTCGGACGGCGGCAGCAGCGAGCTGCGGGTCTTCACGCTCTCGACCGCGAACGCGGCCGACGTCGCGAAGGCAGTGCAGGCGGCGCTCGACGCTCGCAAGACCTCGCGGCCCGGCCCGGTGCGGCCGATGGTGACCGCCGAGGCGTCGAGCAACGCCATCCTCGTGAGTGCGACCCCGGACGACCTCGCCGAGATCGAGACGCTCGTGAAGGAGCTCGACGCCGGCGTCCGCGCCGACGCGACGCAGGTCCGCACGGTCTTCCTGCGGAACGCCCGGGCCGACCAGGTCGCGCCGCTCGTCGAGAAACTGCTCGTGGCCGAGGATCCGCTGGGCTTGCGGTCGCTGCCCGAGGCGGCGCGGGCCGAGGCGATGCGGCGGGCCCGCCGCGAGGGGACCGCGACCGTCGAGACCCCGGTGAAGGTCGCGGCCGACTCGCGGCTCAACGCCGTCATCGTGAGCGGGACCGGCGCCACCCTCAACGTCGCCGAGCAGATGATCGCCCAGCTCGACGTCGAGCCCCGCGGCGACTTCCGCCGTTCGGTGCGGGTGCTGGCGATCGAGAACGCCGATGCGGCCGACCTCGCCCGCAGCCTCGAGGAGGTCTTCCGCGACGCCGAGGGCACCGAGGTTCCGCCGACGATCCGCGTGAACGCCGCGAGCAACTCGCTGATCGTGCGGGCGACCGAAGACCAGTTCGCGACGATCGAGCAGGTCGTCGGCGAGATCGACCGGGCGACCGTCGCGACCAGCCGGCAGATGCGGACCATCCCCCTTGACGCGTCGAAGGCGGACGCGGCCGATGTCG
>JBEIUL010000235.1:0-4592 GCA_040374395.1 Phycisphaeraceae bacterium | reverse complement strand
GAGAACGCGCCGCCGGAGACGTAGAGGCCGCCCGCGGCGCTGGCCGACCAGTCGACCGGACCGGTAGTGTGGGCGAACGGCGACGCGTGGAAGCCGTCGGCGAAGTCTATGAAGTCCACGTCGAATATGTAGTAGCCGTACACGCTCGAGAAGGTCTCCCAGGTCGACCGCTGATCGAAGACGATGAGGGTGGCCGACGAGACCGACGTGATGGCGGTCGCGGCGACGATGGCGGACAGTCCGATCTTGAGGTTCATGGCTGACTCCGAAGGGAAACCGGGCCGTCGGGCCCGAAGGTAGGGGACGATTTCAGGCCTCCTCGCGAAGGCCTCCGATCCCGATTCCCGTGGAGTCGCGTCTCGCCTGGGGGCGAAACGAAACGCGGGAACCGGCCATGCCCGAGGGCACGCCCAATTCCCGCTCACTCAAGCTGGAAGATGCATCGGCTTCCGACCGTGTCAAACCCAGCGGGCGAAAGGCGTTCCAAGTACCGCACAAATCCCTGGGTTTGCCGAGTTCTCGGCCGATCCGCTGCGACCTGAGTCAAAAAAGAGACCACCCGCGCCGGGGCGCGAGTGGTCAGTTTCCTTCGGGGGACGAAATCTCGGGATCAGCGACGGCGACGGCCGCCGACGACGCCCGCGAGGCCGAGGAGGGCCAGGGCGCCCGGGGCGGGCACGAGGGTCGCGAACTTCATGTTGTCGACGCTCGGGTAGACCGGGGTCGACGGGCTGAAGGCCTGGACCGAGATCGAGGTGATCGCGGCGCCGGTCGAGTAGAAGCCCGTGAAGGTCGAGGTGTTCGAGATCACGCCCGCGTACGACGTGCCGTCGTTGAGCGACACGAAGATCAGGGCCGGAACCGCGTTGAAGCCGATGTCGGTGGCGAAGAAGTTGCCGCCGACGCCGTTCAGGGCCGCGCCCGAGAAGTTGAAGGTCATCGTCTCGGGGGTGTTCGTCGAGAACACGCCGGCGTTGACGTACAGCCCGCTCGCGGCGGTGGCCGACCAGTTCACCGGGCCGGTGCTGTCGACGAACGGCGACGAGTAGAAGCCGTCGGCGATGTCGTTGAAGTCCTCGGTGAAGACGTAGTTGCCGTACACGCCGGCAAAGGTCTCCCACGTGGTCTGCTGATTGAACACGAAGATGGCGGCCGACGAGACCGAGGTGATCGCGGTCGAGGCGGCGAGGACGGACGCGGCAAGCTTGACGTTCATGATTGACTCCGAAGGGAACTCGGGCCTTCAGGCCCGACGGATGGGAACGAACTCGATCCCGATTCCCGAGGAGTCGCGTCTCGCCGTAGGGGGCAAAACGAAAACCGCGGAAACCGGTCGCGCCTAGGGGTGGCGCTCCCAATTCCCGCTCTCCGAGGCCGAGAATGCACCGAATCCGGGCGGGTGCAAATCCACGGGGCGAAAAAGTCGGCGGTCCGCGGAAAAGATCTCGGATGTCGGCGGTTCCCGGACCTCGCGAACGACCTCTTCGCGCTTTCCTCGGGACCCCGGCGAAACGCCGGAAACCCGCCGCTAGCATCCGTTTGTGGCCGCTTTCGCCTACGTCGCCCGTGATCCCGCCGGCCGGAAGGTCACCGGACGCCTCGATTCGGCGTCCGAGGCGGCGGCGGTCGCGGAAATCGAGGCCCGCGGCCTGGTCCCGGTGCGGATCGACCCCGCCCGGGCGTCCGGTCGCCGGCCGGCCCGCGTGCCGATTCGGGTGGTCGCGAGGGCGTACCAGCAGCTCGGCGACCTGCTTCGGGCGGGGGTCCCGCTGCTGAAGGCCCTTCGACTTCTCGGCAAGGGGAAGGCCAATCCCACGCTGGCCGCGGCCATGAACGACGTCGCCGACCGCGTCGCCGAGGGCGAACGGTTCGCCGACGCCCTCGAGCGGCATCCGCGGATCTTCCCGACGATCCAGGTCGCGATGGTCCGCGCCGGCGAGCGGGGCGGGTTCCTCGAGGACGTGCTCGGTCGGCTCGGCTCGTTCCTCGAGCGGCAGGCCGACGTGCGGGCGAAGGTCGTCGGCAACCTCATCTACCCGGTGGTGCTGCTCGTGGTCGGCCTCGGGATCGTGGTCGCGGCGCTGGTCTTCTTCGTGCCGAAGTTCAAGGACTTCTTCGCGAAGATGTCGCTGCCGCTCTCGACGCGGCTGCTCCTTCTCCTGAGCGAGATCCTCGTCGGCTGGTGGCCGCTGGTGCTGCTGGGCCTCGCGGCCGCGATCGGTTTCGCGGTGTGGGCGGCCCGACGCGACGACTACCGCCGGGCCGCGTCCGACCTGATGATCCGGATGCCGAAGCTCGGTCCGCTGCTCGTCTCGATCGCGGTCGCGCGGTTCGCCCGCACCCTCGGCACGCTGCTCGACAACGGGATCCCCATCCTGCAATCGCTGCAGATCGCCCGCGAGGCGGCCGGGATGCCGGCTCTCGCCGAGGCGATCGATCGCGCCGCCGAGGCGGTCCGGGCCGGCGAGCCGCTCGCGCGACCGCTCGGCGAGAGCGGCCTCATTGAGGAAGACGTGATCGAGATGGTCGCCGTGGGCGAAAGTGCCAATAACCTCGGCAAGGTCCTGCTCGGTGTCGCGGACACGCTTGAGGCTCGCACCGAACGGGCCCTCGCGATGCTGATCCGGCTCATGGAGCCGGCGCTGCTCCTCTTCCTTGCGGGACTGGTTCTCTTCATCTTCCTCGCCCTCATCGTCCCGATGATGCAGTTGAGCTCGTCGCTCTGACGACTCGTCCGCATTCGGTGCCCGACCGGCGGGAACCCGTACAATCCCGGCCTTTCCCCGGAACGACGGCCCGCGCGGCCGTTACCTTCGGGTCCGTCCAGCCAGGAGTCCTCCCATGCGTCGACCCGCCTCCCGTGCCCGCCGCGGCTTCACGATCCTCGAACTCCTCATCGTGATCGGGATCCTCATCGCGATCTCGGGTCTGGTGCTCGTGAACGTGCTCGGTGCGAGCGAGAAGGCCGACAAGAAGCTCGCCCTGGCCCAGATCAAGGCGTTCGAGGGAGCCCTCGAGACGTTCAAGGCCGAGGTCAAGCGGTGGCCGACCGAGGAGGAGGGCCTGGCGGTCCTCTGGAGCCGCGACGCCCTTCAGGAGGAGGCCGACCGCGAGAAGTGGGGCGGCCCCTATCTCAAGGAGCCGAAGCCGAAGGACGCCTGGGGCAACGACTGGATCTTCCGGCAGCCCAGCCAGGTCGCCGAGGGCTTCGCGTTCGACATCATCTCGCTCGGGCCGGACGGACAGGAAGGCACCGAGGACGACATCTCGAACCACGACGACAAGAAGAACGCCGAGGGCGAGATCGACGAGAGCTTCAGCGACTTCACGTCGGGCTCGGGTGAGGCGCCCGCGAACTGATCGATGCCGAAGATTCGCGTCCAGCTTCCGTTCGCCCGCCGCGGGCTTTCGCTGATCGAGATCCTGATCTGCATCGGGATCATCGCGATGCTGCTGTCGATCGCGCTGCCCATCGGGTTGCGGACGATCGAGGAGGGAGAGGTCGCGAGCGCCGAGGAGGAGGTCGCGTCCGAGCTGCTGAAGGCCCGCGTGCAGGCCCAAGAAGGCCGGCGGCCGGTCGAGGTGGTGTTCGAGGGCGATCCGCCGCGGCTGGTCGTGAGGTGGTTCGATCCGGCCCTGTTCGGTGCGGACGGCGCCGAGGCCGCGGACGAGGCCGATTCGACCGCCGATGGTCGTCGCGAGACCGAGCTCGCGAGTTCCTTCCGGGTGATCCCGATGACCGATGTCGAGGCCGAGATGGGGCTGCCGGCGGCCGACGTCGAGCCGCGGCCGGCCGCGAGCGATTCGCTGCGGGTCGCCGTGTTCCTGCCCGACGGCACGCTGCTCTTCGCGGCCCCGTTCCTCCTGCTGCACGACAACGGGATGCGAAGCAGCATCTCGGTCGACCCGTGGACCGGCCATCCCGAGGTGGCGCGCAAGAACGTCGAGGCCGGCGGCGAGACCGCTGATGCGGCCGCGGCCGAGGCCGAGGGCGAGGGCTTCCCGCGGATCGACGGCGGTGAGCGGCCGGAGTTCGATCGCCCGAGCGAGGCCCCGCGGAATCGCGGCGGAGCCCGGGGCTCGCGGTGAACGCGCGGCGCGGGAGCGTACTGCTCGAGATCCTCCTTTCCATCGCGCTCTTCGCGGGCGCCGCGGTGTTCACGCTGATGGCGCTGCGGAACGCGCTCGCGGGCACGCAGCGGTCGGCGGTGCGGATGCGGGCGGTCGACCTCGCGGCGAGCCGCATGGCCGAGATCGAGCGGGGCATCGAGGGCGACGAGGAGGCAACCGCGGCCGATCCCGACGGGCTGCGCATGGCGGTCGAGACCGAGCCGTCGGCGTTTCCCGGACTGGTGCTGACGACGGTGCGGGTGCTCGGCCCTGCGGGCGAGGGGACCGTCGCCGGCGAGGAACGCGAGATCTTCGCGCTGCGTCAGCTCGTGCGCGGCGAGCGGTCTCCGCGGGTGCGGCGGCGGCGGGCGACGCGGCCGGCCCGCGGCTTCACGCTGTTCGAGATTCTCGTCTCGGTCGGGCTGTTCGGCCTGCTCGTGTTCGCGATGAGCTCGTTCCTCGGTGACGCGCGGCGGGTGCGG
>JBEIUL010000517.1:0-1923 GCA_040374395.1 Phycisphaeraceae bacterium | reverse complement strand
GTGATCGGCGCGAAATCGTCGATGTTGAAGATGTACGGGTAGTAGCACCCGTCCCAGCCGACGACGTCCATCGGGTGGTAGTCGTAGATGTACGAATGGACGAGGTTCCGGCTCTTGATCCGCACCTCGTGCTTGCCCTTCTTGTCGCGGGTGAGCGGCAGCTCGGGGCCCTTGAGGTCGCGCTCGCAGTACGGGGCGTGCTCGAGGAACTGCGAGGTCTGCTTCGAGAGGTAGCGAGGAGGCGGCAGGATGTGCGAACCGTTGGCGGTCTCGATCACCAGGAAGCGGGGGGCGGGCTCGTCCGGCTGTGCCTCGTCGCCCGGCTGCGCCTGGTCGAAGGTCAGCCGGTAGATCACGCCCTTCGGGATGACGAGGTAGTCCTTGGCCTTGAACTTCAGCGTGCCGAAGGTCGTCTCGCAGGTTCCCGAGCCGTGGTGGAAGAAGAGGCACTCGTCGCCCTGGCCGTTCTTGAACCAGTAGCGCATCGGCTCGGCGGGAACGCAGATGCCCATCTCGACATCCTCGTTGCCGAAGAGGACGGTGCGGCCGGTGACCGGGTCGCCCTTCGGCGGCATCGCGGAAGTCTTCACGTGCCGCATGCGCATCACGTCGCGCTCGACGTATTCGGGCTTCGTGCCGTAGAGCGTCTTCCACCCGATCACCTGGGTCGGCGGGTGGATGTGGTAGAGCGTCGAGGTCGGACCGACGAAGCCCTCGGTGCCGAAGACTTCCTCGGAGTAGAGCCCGCCGTCGGGGCGGCGGAACTGGATGTGGCGCTTGGACGGGAGCTTGCCGAGCTTCGTGTAGTAAGGCATGGGCGACCTCGCGGAAGGGCTTCAGTGTACGGCGGGCCGATGGGTGAGACCAAGGGTTGCGGGGGTTCCGTCGGCCTCGCGGGCGGCTTCCGATAGAGTCCGGCCATGCCCGAGGTCCCGGAAGAATCGTCCGTGTCGAGCCCGCGGATCCTCCGCGAGGAGCCGGCGTGGCTCGTGGTCGACAAGCCGGCGGGGTGGCACACGGTGGCGGGTCGCGGCGAGTCGGGGTCGCACGTCGAGGGCTGGTTGCGGGAAACCCGGCCGGAACTCGCCGGGCTCGACGAGTGCGGGCTCGTCCATCGGCTCGACCGGTTCACGAGCGGCTGCCTCCTGGTCGCGAAGGACGCCGCGAGCCGCGAGCGCCTGCGTGACGCGTTCTCGGGCCGCGGCGGGGATCTCCGCAAGACCTACCTGGCGCTCGTCGCGGGCCGGGCCGAGCCGGGCTCGTTCACGCTCTCGTTCGCTAGCCGGCACAAGGGAAGCGAGAAGGTCACGGTCGCCCCGCGCGGCGAGCCCGCGACGATCGGCCGCTGCCGCTGGACGGTCGCGGCGCGGCGGACGCACGAGACGCTGCTCGAGGTCGAGCTGCTGGGCCCGGGCCGCCGTCACCAGATCCGCGCGGGCCTCGCCTCGCTCGGCTTCCCGCTCGTCGGCGACCCGCTCTACCGCGGGCCCGAGCATCCGCGAGGCGTCCATCTCCACGCGTGGCGGCTCGAAGTGGATGGCGTCCCGACGGAAAGCCCCCGCCCGGCGTGGGCCGGCGGTTGAGGTTCACGCCGCCGGACACGAAAGGCGCGGAACGACGAGGCCATGCCTCGTCGTGACCTTCACGCGGGGCGCAAGCACGCGAAGAACCTACGCGTGCGACAGCCGTCCGGCGGCGCGGCCTTCAGCCGCGGCGTACGTCCCCGACGGGGCATGGCCCCGTCGTTCCGGGGTTGGGTGCCCGACGGCTTCGGCGAGGTTGCCCGACGGGGCATGGCCCCGTCGTTCCGGGCTGGCGCGACCTTCAGCCGCGGCGTACGTCCTCGACGGGGCATGGCCCCGTCGTTCCGGGGTTGGGTGCCCGACGGCTTCGGCGAGGTTGCCCGACGGGGCATGGCCCCGT
>JBEIUL010000414.1:0-2652 GCA_040374395.1 Phycisphaeraceae bacterium | reverse complement strand
GCGGGCCGTGGGGATGGTCGGAACGCTTGAGGTGCATGGAGGTGGGTCCGTGGGGGGCGGCATGGTACGCGCGACCGCGATCTCTTTCGTTCCGGGCCCTTTCGTTCCGGGCTGGCGTGGGAGTCGCCGGGAAGGGCCGCCCGGAGCCGTAGACTGCCGACGGTGCCCCGTGGCCTGTCCAATCTCGTGACTGCTGGCCTGTCCAAGGTCGGTTTTGGCCTGTCCCAGTTGGCTCTCCAGTTGGCTCGTACGTCGGTTCGACCCCCGTTTGTCCCGAGGACGGAGGTCCTGTCCGCGTTGTTCGCAACCGCGTTGGGGTTCACCGCGGCCGCCACCGCGGCGTCGCCACCGGTCCCCGACCGGATCCCGGCCGAGGTCCGCCTCGAGGGCGACTCTCTTCGATTCGAGGTGGCCCGCCCGGACGGATCGATCGAGACCCTCGACCTCGATGGCCTTCGGGCGATGCTCGCCCCTCCGCCCCCCCGCCCCATCCTCGAGCGGGTGCTGAACGTCGACGGCCCGGTCGGGGTCGCGTGGGTCGTGTTCGGCCTCGCCGGCCAGGTGCTCTTCGCGGGCCGCATGGTCCTCCAGTGGCTCGTGAGCGAGCGAAAGGGCGAGTCGACCGTGCCGGTCGTCTTCTGGTGGCTCTCGCTCGGCGGCTCGTCGATGCTCGTCGCGTACTTCGCATGGCGGGGCGACATCGTGGGCATCCTCGGGCAGAGCCTCGGGCTCTTCATCTACGTGCGGAATCTCGTGCTCATCCGGCGTTCGGCGATGCGGGCCGCGGTGGCCGCGGCGGAGGCGACCTGAAGCGATGGATGAAGCCGTCGACATCCTCGGCCTGACCGTCGACGGGTTCGTCGCCGCGGCGGCCGCCCGCGGCACGCGCCGCCCGCGGGCCCTCGAGCTCTACCGCGCCGCGTTCCGCGAGGGGAAGGCCCTCGAGCCGTGGGTGCGGATCGGCGTCGCGCCGGTCGCCGCGACCGAGGTCGACGGCGAGACGGTGAAGTTCACGCAGCGGCACGCCGACGGGCTCGAGACCGAGTCGGTGCTCATCCCGATGTGGATCCGCGGCGAGCGCCGCACCGCCCGCACGCTCTGCGTCTCGAGCCAGGTCGGATGCGCGATGGGCTGCCGGTTCTGCGAGACGGCCCAGATGGGCCTCCTGAAGCACCTCTCCGCCGCCGACATCGTCGGCCAGTGGTTCGCGGCGACGCACCTCGTCGGCCATCGCCCCCGCAACATCGTCTTCATGGGAATGGGCGAGCCGATGGACAACCTCGACGCGGTGCTGCAGGCGATCCGCGTGCTCGCCGGCCACGACGGGCCGGCCCTGCCGCCCGCGCAGGTCGCGGTCTCGACGGTCGGGCGGCCGGAAGGCATCGCCCGGCTCGCCGAGTTCGCCCGCGAGCCGGGCTTCCGCCGCGTGAACCTCGCGGTCTCGCTGAACGCCCCGAACGACGCCGTCCGCGAGTCGATCATGCCCATCAACCGGGCGTGCGACATGGCCAGGCTCCGCGAGGCGATGCTCGCGTTCCCGAACCGGCCGACGGTCGCGATCTGCGTCGAGTACGTGCTCATCCCCGGCGTGAACGACGCGCCGGAGCACTGCGACGAGCTCTGCGACTATCTCAAGCCGGTGCGTTGCTCGCTGAACGTCATTCCCTACAACCCGCGGCGCGACTCGCCGTGGCGGGCCCCGACCGAGGACGAGATCGCCGCCTTCATCGACCGCGCCCGCGACCGGGGGCAGTTCGTGAAGCGGCGGCACACGAAGGGCCGCGGGGTGATGGGGGCGTGCGGGCAGCTCGGGAACGAGCACATCCGCGGCCGCCGCGACGTGCGGACCGGCGAGCGGGTGCGGATCTCGGTCCGCGGCGAGCGAGCCGGAGGCGAGGCATGAGCGGGGCCGCGAGGGTCACGCTGGACGGCATCGACGCGTGGCTCCGTCCCGAGCGGGCGCTCTGGCTGCCGGGCGAGTCGACGCTCGTCGTGGCCGACCTCCACGTCGGCAAGGAAGCGGCGTTCCGCGACGCGGGGCTCGCGATTCCGGGCGGGATCCTCGACGAGACGCTCGGGCGGCTCGGCCGCGCGATCGAGTCGTGCGGGGCGCGGCGGGTGGTCGTCGCGGGCGACCTCGTGCACTCGAGGCGAGGGCTGCCCGAGGCGGTCGTCGCGAGGTTCGCGGCGTGGCGGGCGGGCGTCGGGGCCGCGATCGATCTCGTGCGCGGGAACCACGATCGGCACGCGCCGGAGCTGCCGCCGGAGTGGCGGGTCGGCGAGGCCGGAGGCGAACTGCGGCTCGGACCGCTGCGCATCGTGCACGAGCCCGGCGACCGCGACGGCGCGTTCACGATCGCGGGACACCTGCACCCGACGGTCACGCTCCGCTCGGGCGTCGATCGCCTGACGCTGCCCTGCTTCGCCCTCACGCCGAGGTCGCTCGTGATGCCGGCGTTCACGCGATTCGCGCGGGGCGTCGCCGTGGCGTCGAGCCCCGGTTCCCGCTTCTACGCGATCGCCGGCGACGAGGTCGTCGAGGTCGATCCGGAACGGGCCTCGGGACGCGGCTCGGGCGGCGGCGCGGTCTGCGCCGCGACCATCGCGCGGTAGCGCTCGTCGTTCGCGAGCAGCTCGTCGTGCCGGCCGATC
>JBEIUL010000583.1:0-1526 GCA_040374395.1 Phycisphaeraceae bacterium | reverse complement strand
GGGCCTTGCCCGCACCAGCCTCGAGTACGCGCGGTACGTCGAGCTCGTGCCGAAGGCGGATCGCGGCGAGCTCGGGGCGGTCATGTACGTCGAGTACTTCGCCCGCGACGGGGCCGAGCTGGCGGGGCGGTTCGCCGAGCTGCGACGACGCCTGCCCGGCCTGCCGATCGGCGAGCATCTGGACGCGGCGTCGATGCGGATGGCCTGGACGCTCCGGCGGGCGTGCGAGCCGCTCCTGCACGCCCTGCCCGGCGTGCGGAAACCGATCGGTTTCGTCGAGGACACCGCGGTCGACCCGGCCCGCCTGCCCGAGTTCATCGCCGAGTTCAAGCGGATCCTGTCGAGGCACGGCACGCACGCGGCGTTCTTCGCCCACGCCTCGGTCGGATGCCTGCACATCCGGCCGCTGCTCGCGCTGCGCGAGCCGAAGGACCGGGCGACGATGCTCGCGATCGCCGATGAGATCACCGACCTCGTCGTGCGCGAGGGCGGGGCGCTCTCGGGCGAGCACGGCTCGGGCCGGTCGCGGACGCACCTCCTCGAGCGGTACTTCGGGCCGGACGTCTGCCGGGCGCTCGCGGCGGTGAAGCGGATCTGGGACCCGGAAGGCCGGATGAACCCGGGGAACAAGATCCCGGGATCGCCGCGGGAGCGGATGGTCGAGAGCCTGAGGGTGTTGCCCGAGCGCGACCGGCCGCTCGAGGTGGCGTCACCGCCGACGCGGTTCCGCTACCCGCACGAGGGCGGCTTCGCGGCGGCGGTCGAGGCATGCAACGGGGCTGGCCTCTGCCGGAGGCTCGATGCGGGCACGATGTGCCCGTCGTACCAGGCACTCCTCGACGAGCGGCATTCGACGCGAGGACGGGCGAATCACCTGCGGCTCGCGCTCTCGGGGCAACTCTCGGAGTCGGGCGAGGCGGACTGGGATCGGAAGGAAGTGCAGGAGACGCTCTCGCTCTGCCTCTCGTGCAAGGCGTGCAAGGCCGAGTGCCCGAGCGGCGTCGACGTCGGGAAGCTGAAGGCCGAGTACCTCGCGAAGGGCTACGAGCGGAACGGCGTGCCGGTGCGAATCGCACTGCTCGGCCGGTTCCGGACGCTCGCGAGGTTCGCGGCGATCGCGCCCGGCCTCGTGAACGCGGTCGCGGCGAGCGGTCTCGGGAAGGCGATCGCACGACGGCTCGCGGGGATCGACCCTCGGCGCTCGATACCGAGGTTCGCCCGGTCGGCGCTCGGGTGGAGCCGGGGTCGAGTGCCGGCGATCGGCCCGGACGCCCCACGGGTGGTCCTGCTCGCCGATTGCTTTACGACCTACGGCGAGCCGGAGATCGCCCGCGCCGCGATCGAGACGCTCGAGGCGTTCGGCTACCGCGTCGACCATCTCGACGCGGGCTGCTGCGGCCGGCCGCAGCTCTCGCTCGGGGATCTCGACGCGGCGCGAGCCACGATCCGCGACGCGTCGGAGCGGCTGGGCGCGGCACTCGGGGCAACGACCGGGATGAGGCCCGGGGCTGCGCCCAGTTCTGGCC
>JBEIUL010000391.1:0-2841 GCA_040374395.1 Phycisphaeraceae bacterium | reverse complement strand
TGGCGGGACTCGAACCTGCAACCTTCGCCTTCGGAGGGCGACGCTCTATCCAATTGAGCTACATGGACCCTGCGGCCGGCGGTCGCCCGCAGGCCGGATCGGGAGTTTAGCACGGCCGTCGGGGCTCGTGGCCGCGCCGGCCGACTCGCCGGAACCCCGGGAAACCTCGGTAGGATCGCCCCCGTGGGTTCCCCCGCCGCCGCCGCCACGCCCGCGACCCCAACCGGACCGATTCTGGCGGTGAGCTTCCTCGCCTCGGTCGGGACGGGCGTGACCTGGAGCGGTCTCTCGTTCATCGCCGAGGCGGATTTCGGCTATGGGAAGACGGCCAACTTCGCCCTCGCCTCGGCGAACGGCGTGGCGTACGCCGTCGGGGCGTTCCTTGCCTCGCGGGTGATCCGCGCCGCGGAACGGTTCGTGAGCCCGCGGGGGATGCTGGCGGTCCTGCTGCTCGTGCAGGCGGCGATCGCCCCGGCGGTACTGCTGCCCGTCGGGTCGTGGATCCTCTGGGCGGTCGGGATCCTCGTCAGCGTCGCGAGCGCGATCTTCTGGCCCCTCGTCGAGAGCTACCTCGCGGGTGGACGCCGCCGCGAGGAGTTGCGGCACGCGATGGGAGCGTGGAACCTCTCCTGGATGATCGCGGTCGGCCTGTCGCTCGCGATCGTCTCGCCCCTCGGCGAGCTCGGCCGCATGCGCATGTCGGTGGTCGCGATCCTGCCGGCCTGCGCCGCCGCGGCGCTCTTCCTGCCGTGGTTCAGGCCGCGGCCGGCCTCGCACCCGGAAGAGGACGGCCTGCCGGTTCCGCCGAACTATGCGGCCCTGCTCGCCTCGGCGCGGGTCCTGCTGCCCGTGAGTTACGTGGTGATCGGTGCGATCTCGCCGCTGCTTCCCTACCTGCTCGGGAAGGTCGGCGCCGAGACGGCGACGCAGACGCCGCTGGCCGCGACCTGGCTGTTCAGCCGGGCGATCTGCGTCGGCGTCCTGTGGAAACTCGGCGGCTGGCACGGCAAGGCCGGGGCGCTCGTCCTCGGCGGCACGCTGCTCGCGGGCGGCTTCACGCTTGCGGTGCTCGCCCCGTCGATGCCGGTGCTTGCGGCGGGCCTCGCGGTGTTCGGCGTCGGCCAGGGGATCATCTACTCGGCGGCGATCTACTACGCGATGAGCGTCGGCAAGGCCGAGATCGACGCCGCGGGAACGCACGAGGGCCTGATCGGGCTCGGCTACCTCTCGGGGCCGCTCCTCGGTCTCGCGACGAGCCTCTCGGGCGGCGCCGACGGCGCGTACGTCGCGACGATCCTCGGCCTCATGGCGCTGTCGACGGTGCCGGCGGTGCGGCCCCTGCTGCGGCGGTCGCCCGCGGCGGCGCCGTGAGCAGGAAGTCGATCACCTCGGGAAGGCAGGTGCCGACGACGAGGGTATGACCCTCGTCGGGATAGGACCGCTCGGTGATGTCCGCCCCCCGCGCCCGCCCGGCCTCGATCCCCCGTCGGATCGACGCCGCGGGAATCACCCCGTCGAGCTCGGCGACGCACGCGAGGATCGGCGGCCATTCGCCGGCGGCGAGCGTCTTCACGGGAACCGGCGTCGGGCCGGCGAGACAGGCGATCGCGGCGGGAACCGAAGGGCGAAGCGCGGTGATGCTGCCGGTCGCGCCCGCCCCGAGCGAATGCCCGAGCATGAGGATCCGCCCGCGGTCGATCGGGTAGCAGCGGGCGATTTCCTCGACGATCGCGTCGAGGAAGAGCGGGCTGGCGATGAACGTCGGCGTGAACGGCGTGACGGCGACGAAGCCCTTCTCGAGGGCGAGCCGCTTGAGGAGGCCGTTCCCGTAGCCGGAGAAGAACATGTTCTCGTCGCCGCCCGCGCCGTGCAACGCAATCACGAGGGGAAGACTCTCTCCGGGCGGGGCGACCACCCGGACCGGAATCGACACCGCGTCGGCCGAAACAGTCCGCCAGTGCTCGTCGCGGCGACCGACGAAGGGGCTCGTGCCGGCCTCGAGCGCCGCGACGTCGCGCTCGCACGCCGCCGCGAGTTCGGCCTGGTCGGAGAGGAACTCGACGCTCTTCGCCGCCGACGGCGCGTCGGTGAGGATCGCGAGCCGCGACCGGACCGCCGCGACGTCCTGCGGATGGGCGTCCTTCACCGCATCGAGACGCGTCACCAGATCGCCGGCAACACCCTCGGGATCGCGGGCCACCACCTGGAAACTGCCCACGGGCACCGGCGGCACGGCCTCGCCGACGACGATCTCGATCTCGTGCCGACCGAGCCAACGGCCCGGCAGCGAAATCGGCAGCGAGACCGGCATCGCACCGATCGCCAAGACCGTCGGCTCGCCGGCAGGCGGCCGGATGCGGAGCGTCGCCCCGGGCGGCAGCGTCAGGCCGTTCGCGAGCGGCTCGAGCCGAAGCCGCGGCGGTTCGGTCGCGGTCGCGAGGGAGACCGGCGGATCGACGATCGCCCGATGGAGATTGGCGGCGACGAACGCCCGCGTCGCCTCGGCGTCGAGCCCCTCGATCTCGGCGACGACCTCGGCGATGAGCCGCATCGCGTCGGCGAAGCGGTTCGCGAAGAAGAGGCCGGCCACGCGATCGACGCGGCGGTTGAACTCGGCCCGCCGCTCGGGCGTCAGTTCCCGCCCGTCGAGCGACCGTTCGAGCAGGAGGTACGAACGGCCGAGGTCGGCTCGCTTGGCCCGCGGAGCCGCCGCCTTCGCGACCGGTGCCGTCCCCGCGGCCGCCGGGGGCGGGGCCGGCGGCGTTGCCTGGAGGAGAATCGCCGCGAGCACGAGCGAGATCACGCATCACCTCCCGCCGCGACCTTCCCCTTGCTGATCGT
>JBEIUL010000171.1:0-5708 GCA_040374395.1 Phycisphaeraceae bacterium | reverse complement strand
GGCGACCTGCAGGTCGGTGCACCGGTTCATCAGCCGGCTCTCGTAGCGGTCGCGGTCCCACAGGTCGAGATCGGCCCGGGTCCGGACATTCATCGAGGTCGGGGCTTCGTTCGGATCGGGATGCATGGCGGTTCTCCTCGGTGAGAAGCCATACCGACCGCCCGGAACGACCTGACGGGAACCGGTTCCGGAATCACCCGCCGCCGGCGAGCTTGACACCGAGTTTCGGCAGTTCCTCGGCCGCCGCAAGGCGGATCCTGTGCGCCGGGGCGGGCATCTTCGCGATGTCGTCGATCTCGACCGAGAGGTCGAAGTGCATCGACTTCTCGCCGAACTCGGCGAGGGTTACGGTTGGTGCGGGATTCCGGGCCACCTCGGGCTCGGCGAGGGCGATCTTGAGCAGGGTCTCCTCGACGACCCTCGCGTCGCTGCCGTAGGCGACCGGAACCCGGATGGTCTGCTGCGTCTTGAGATCGGACAGCGTCCAATTCGTGACCGTGCCGGTGATGAACGCCGAGTTCGGGATGATCAGGTCGCGATGGTCGGAATCGACGACGGTCGTCGCCCGCATTCGGATGCTGGTCACGCTTCCGCTCACCCCGCCGATCGAGACGCGATCGCCGACGCGGATCGGCTGCTCGAAGAGCAGGATCACGCCGCTCACGAGGTTCTTGAAGATCTCCTGCAGGCCGAAGCTGAGGCCGAGCACCGCGGCGCTGACCAGCCACTGCACGCTTTGCCAGTTCACGCCCAGATACCGCAGCACCACCACTCCGCCCACGATGCCGATCAGGTAGCGCACGATGGTGACGACCGCGTAGCTGGCCCCGGCCTCGAGCGGAAGCCGCGGCAGCACGATGAGCTCGATGAGCCCCGGCATGTTCCGAGTGAAGATCACGGTGAGGAGCAGGGCGAGCCCCGCCGAGAGCAGGTCGAGCAGGTTGACCGGGAACTCGACCGGGGTCGCGCCGGCCGCGGCTGCGGCTCCGGAGGTCGTCCACAGCGTGATCTTCCGCAGGCCGTCGAGAGCGGGCAGCAGGTCCGACCAGACGGCAAGCAGGCCGAGGATGGCGACGGTGAACGCGATGCTGCCGAGGATGCGGTCGGTCTGCCGGTGGATCGTGCCGAGATCCGGCTCGGGCTGCGGCTCGGCGACCGCGGGCAGCGGGGCATCGATCGTTCCCCCGCCGGCCTGCCGTTCCCGGATGGCGCTCTCGATGACCTCGGTCGAGGCCACGGTCCACTGCAGGGCCAGTTCCCGCACGATCCGTACCCCAAGCACGACGGCAAGCGAACTCGCGATCTTTTCCATGCCGACGATCGAGGCGAAGAGGTAGCCTTGGATCGCCGCGACGACGAGGATCGCGGGCGGCACGACCATCAGGAGGAAGCGGATTTGCAGCATCCGCCGCGACCAGCCCTTCGTCCGGAGGATTCCGTGGCTCGGGTGGGCGACCCGCGCGAGGATCACCGTCCACGCGAGCGCCGCAAGCACCGTCATCGCCTGGCACGCGTTCGCCCCGACCGGTCCCGCATCGATCCCGACGACGAGGATCGACGCGAGCATCAGGAGCGGAACGACGGTCAGCAGCAGCGTGAACGCGGAACGCCGCAGGACGCGGAGCGGTCGGACGTTCCAGCCGAAATGGGCCTCGGCGAGTCCGCCCGCGCGGGTGAGCACGCACAGTGACGAGACCAGCAGCAGCAGGATCGACTCGCGGTAGAAACCGCTGCCGACCGCGGCCGACAGGAGAGTTCCCTCGCCGTTCACGTTGAGCAGGCCGAGCAGGAACCACGCGACGACCGGCAGCGGCAAGGCCAGGACCACGGTCGCCATGGTGGCCTCGAGAGTCAGGCCGAAGCGACGGTCGCCGGCGGTCGGCGCCGCCGCCGCGGTGCGGGCCAGCGTGCGGATCGCCGGGCGGCGCAGGACCAGAAGCGTGATGACGATTGCGGCGAACGCGAGCCACGACCCGGGACCGTCCGTGATCGACTTCCACGTGGCGACCGCGGCCTCACGCCACGGGGCTTCGGCGGTGAGCCGAGCGGCGTCGCGGAAGCCCTCGGCGAGCCGCATGGGCCCGCTCGGATCGGTGGCCCGGATCCAGAGCAGGTTGCCGAGGATGAAGTCGCGGTAGGCGTCGGCGGCCGTGATGAGCCGGCGCTGGGCCGCGTCGTACTTCGCGAGGGCGTCGCTGGCGGCGCGGGTCGCGTCGCTCAGTTTCGGGATGATCGTGTCGCGTTGCTCGGCGAGGATCCCGGCGAGCGCGGGGTCGTCGGGCAGGCCCGCCCGCAGCGAATCGAGCCGTTCGGCGAGATCGAGCGACCGCAACTCGAGGTCGATCGCGGCGGTGCGGTCCTCGGCCAGCAGCCGGCCGAGGGCCCGCGCCTCGCGGATCCGGATCAGTTCCCGCAGGAACGCGGTGCCCACGGTGTCGGCGCGGCCGGTGTCGATCCGCCGCTCCGCTTCCTTGATCAGGCGATCGAGCGTGTCGCTCTCGCGGTCAAGGCGGGCGATCTCGGCCTGCTTGGCCGTCGCGAGGCGGACGGTCTCGTCGAGCGTCTCCAGGTACTCGGCGCTGCGGGCCCGCTCGGCGGCGAGCGGATCGGTCACCGGGCTGGGGAGGTCAGAGGGTGCGGCGACGGCCACGCTCGGCGCGGACAGGCACAGGATTGCTGACGCGAGAAGCGCGTGCAGGACACGAGCCGCGTCCTTGGTGAATCGGAGTCGGAGAGCGCCCATGGGGCGGCGAGTATAGGAAGATCCGGTAACCGTCGGCCGAATCCACCAACTTGTCGATCGCCCCCTTGCGATCGTGACCCCGGCGATCATGATGCGGGTTCGGACCGGGCCCTTCGTCCTGTCCCCTTGTGGAGAAAGACGATGCTCGTGATGACCGCGGCCCTCGTGTCGGCTGTCGCCTTTTCGGTCGCCGAGCCGCCGGGCCCGCCGCGCCCGAACGTGCTGGTCATCGTCCTCGACGACATCGGGATCGACTCGTTCTCGTTCCCGCCGTTCGGCTGGAACCAGTCGCCGGGAGTCCCCGAGTTTCCCGTCCTCGCCCAGATCGCCGCGCAGGGCGTGAGCTTCCGCAACTTCTGGGCGACGCCCGAATGCTCGCCGTCGCGGGCCGCGATGCTCACCGGGCGACATGGCTTCCGGACCGGCGTCATCACCGCGATCACCGATCCGATGCTGCCGGTGAACCAGCTGCATCCGTCCGAGATCACCGTGCCGAAACTCGCCCGGGAAGCCGGCTACGTGACCGGCATGCTCGGCAAGTACCACCTCGGCGGCGGACCCGAGAACACGCCGCCCGGTTACGGTTACGAGGCTCCGATCCGCACCCTCGGTGTCGATCTGTACGACGGCTACTGGGATCTCCCGCCGGCCATCGACTCGACGGTCGGCGGCCAGGTTCCGGCCGGAACCTATGACTGCGGTGCGCCGGGCGGTCTCAACGGGCTCGGGGCCGCCTGCTTTCCCGACGGCTCGTGCGTCGAGGGCCTCGAGCCCTTCGCGGCGATGGCCGCGGGCGGCGTGCCGCTGCTGCGGAAGGACGGATCGCTCGCCGCGACCTGCGGCGAGGGTGACTGCGGCGCGATCGACTTCACGATCGGCAACGCGTACTACGCGTGGGAACGCGTCGTGAGCACGCCGGCGTGGTCGGGCGCGATGTCGGGCCTCGAGCGGCAGTACATGTCGAGCTTCATCGGCGATCGTTCGGTCGGGTGGATCGAGCAGGCGCGGCAGACCGGCCAGCCGTGGATGGCGTTCGTGACCCACAGCGCGTCGCACACGCCCCTCCAGACCCCGCCGCCGGCGTTGAGCGGGCCGGTGCCGGCCGACCTGTCGTGCTCGCTGTCGAGTGCCACCTTCCGGCAGGTCTTCCAGCTGATGACCGACGCGGTCGACCGCTCGATCGGCCAGATGCTGGTCGAGCTCGACCTCGCCACCGAGGTGGGCGGCGAGTTCCGTCTCCGCGATCCGAAGGAGACGAACACCCTCATCGTCGTCGTGAATGACAACGGCTCGTACGGCTATACCGTCTATCCGCCCTTCGACCCTTCCAACGCCAAGCAGACCGTCTACGAGACCGGCGTGCGTTCGGGACTCATCATCGCGGGGCCGATGGTGGCCGAGCCCGGGCGTGCGGTCGACGCCACGGTCTCGATCGTCGATCTGTTCTCGCTGCTGAACGATGCGTGCGGCATCGATTGGAAGGCGGCCATGCCCGCGGGACGCATCGTCGACGCGTTGCCGATGATGCCGTATCTCACCGAACCCGAGACCGAGGAAATCCGCGAGTTCAACTTCGCCCTCTACGAGCAGGGGACCTTCGTCACCGGCGAGGTCGGCCCGTGCATCAACGGCTCGACGATCATCGACAGCCTCATCACGAGCCCGCAGCTGTGCGTCGACAACGGCGGCTGCTGGGCGGGCGGGGCCGAGGTCGCGCCGTATCCGGTCACGAGCTACTGCGATCTGGTCACCACCGATCCGAAGGCCGCGATCTACCCCTGCGGCGGGACCGATTACTGCTTCCTGCCGCCGGACATGGCCGACCAGTGCCCCGAGGGCAGCGTGGCGATCACGCCGCCGTCGCTGGTCCAGTACGGCGTTCGGAAAGGCCCGTGGAAGATCGTGGTGAACCAACTGCCGAGCTGTCTCGCGCCGAACGACTGTGAGGTGACGCTCTTCCGCCTGCCCGAACCGGTCCCGCCGAGCCAGCCCGGGATCGAGTTCGGTGACGGGACGCAGAGTTGGGATCCGACGGTCGATGCGATGCCGCCCGAGGCGAGCGCGGCGTACGAGGAACTACGGGCCGAGCTCATCCGGCTGCTCGTCTCGCAGCCCCGCTGCGACGCCGACGGCAACCTGGACGGGGTCGTCGACGGGCTCGACATCGCCGGGCTGCTCGGCGAGTGGGGTTCACCGGGATTCTGGGATGTCGATGCGAGCGGCACCGTCGACGGTTCCGACATCGCGCTCGTGCTCGCGTCGTGGGGCCCGTGCCTGCCGCCCCGCGATCCGGGCGAGCAGGGGATTCCCGAGTGCATCCTGCCGTCGAAGGGGATCGATCCGCCCGGCAAGGCTTCGGCCGGGAAGCGATGAGCGGACCGGGCGGATGCCTCAAGGACGCGTGCAGCGCCACCAGCCGAGGCCGCGCGAGATCACTCCGCCCGCGGTCCAGAACGAGCCACCGGCGACGAGTGTCGGCCCGTCGGGTCCGCCGGTCACCGTGAGGCAAAAGACCGACTGATTCATTCCGCCATCGAGCGATGACCAGCCTGACCGGTCGAGCAGCGCGATGCGATCGGCCGGCGATCCGCCCGCGACCGTGAAACTCCCGCCGACCGCGAGCCGGGGACCGGAGCCATCGTCAAAGGTCGCCATCGAAAAGACCGACCCGTTCGCGAGGCCCGGCACCGCCGTCCACCCCGAGCCGTCCCATCGGGCGAGACGGCTCGCGTTGACGCCGCCGATCTGCGTGAACGTGCCGCCGGCGTAGAGCCGCGATCCGGTTCCGTCGTCGAACGTGTGCATGCGGAGGATCGCCTGCCCGTCCGGAAGCGGCGCCGGAGCGCCGACCGCGGACCATGCCCCGTCCCGGAATCGCGCGATTCCGCCCGCCGCAACCCCGCCCGCGGAAGTGAAGCTTCCCGCGACGTGCAGCGCCGGACCCGAGCCATCATCGAACACGGCC
>JBEIUL010000191.1:0-5286 GCA_040374395.1 Phycisphaeraceae bacterium | reverse complement strand
GCCGGTCGTGCCGTCGCCGTCGAGGTCGGTCGGGCCGGGCTGGCTCCAGCCGCCGAGCAGGATCGCGAGGTCCGCCGGACCCACCGAGCCGTTGCCGTCGAGATCGCCCGATGCGGGCGGACAATCGAGCGAGACCACGTAGCGAAGGCCGAACGGCCCGGGCTCGTAGGGCGGATCGTCGGGGCCCGGCGGCGGCGCGTCGGGATTGACCTCGTCGCACGGGAAATCGCGGCGGAACGGCCGGGCCTCGATGCCGCCGGATACCACGAGGAAAACCGTGCCGGGGGAAAGCTCGAGATCGAGCAGCGTCTCCTCGCACGGGCCCGCGTGGGCGACGCGGTGGACGAGCAGCGGACCGTCGCAGTCGCCGCTGATGACCATCGTCTCGCTGGGGAACTCGGTCCGGAGGCGGATCCGCCGAAGGCCCGGGGCATCGACGGTGATCGCGTACCAGTCGGTATCGCGGGGCGCCCCGGTCGACCACTTGCCCGAGATCGACTGGCCGCACGCGAGGCTCGCGTAAATCGCGTCCTCGTACATGTTGCAGCCGTCGTTCCAGCGGCGGTAGCACGGCTCTCCCTCGGCGATCGCCCCGGCCGGGATGTCGATCGTGCACGCCTTCACGTCGCACAGGCCCGCCGCCTCGGCGCACGCGGCGTCCCACGATTGCGAGCAGCACCACGGGTCGACATCGCACACGATGTTGCAGCAGGATTCATCGACGCAGCCGGGATTCGCGTGCGGCTCGTCGCAGGCCCCGGGGCTCGGGCACGCTATGCCGTCGCACTCGATCGCGGCCGTCTCGACGCAGGCCTCGTCCCAGGCGATCTCGCAGCAGAGCGGGTTGATCTTGCAGACGATCTCGCAGCACTCGGTCATGATGCAGCCGAGCCCGCCGTGCGGCTCGTGGCAATCGCCGGCGCCGGGTCCGCACGGCGGCTCCGCGACGGCGACCGCGGCGAGGGCCATCGTCGCGACGGAAGCGAGGCGCCTCATCGCTTGCCCCCGATCGACCGCACCGGCGTGGCGGCCGCCTTCGCGGCGCGATCCGCCCCGGAGCCGGGCCGGAAATCCTCGAGCAGGCGGGCCGCGGCCTCGGCGTCGGCCGCAGGAAGCGTGACGGTCCGCGGCGGGACCGCCCGGGCGGCGGCCGGCACCGACGCCACGCCGCCGCCGCAACCGTTCGCCTGCGGCGTCTGGTTGAGGAACGTGAAGACCGACGAGATCGCGATCTCGATCCCGACGAGATCGATATCGCAGTCACCGTCGATGTCGACGGCCTGCACGTCGCGGTTGAACGTCGAGTTCACGAGGAAGACCGGAACCCACGGGAAGACCAGAGGCGCCGTCGGGCCCGCCGACTCGTTCCGGTTCAGCGCGATGAAGCCCGCGAGCGCCGTCCCGAGCGCGAGATCCTTGCGACCGTCGCCGTCGAGGTCGCCGATCGCCGGCGCCCACGCGTATCCGGCGGGCGACGAGACCATGAACTCGCGCGGCCCGAAGCTCGCGGTTCCGTCGTTGCGGAAGACGTAGACCCGCTGCGGACCGCTCAGCATCAGGGCCCCGCACACCACGTCGAGGTCACCGTCGAGATCGATGTCGTCGAGCTTCGCCCCGGTGATCGACGGCCGTTCCTGCGGGATCCGCGGAACCCGCCAGTCGACGGGCGTCTCGAACTGCCCGCCGCCGAGATTGCGGATCACGTTGACCCGCGAGCCGCCGATGTTCGTGGTGGCAAGGTCGGGGTCGCCGTCGTCGTCGAGATCGCCCACGAGGACCTGGTACGGGAACGGGATGCCCGCCGAGTGCGGCGCGAGGCGGATCGAGCGCCACGGGGCGAATCCGCCCCCGCCGTCGCCGAGCAGCACGGTCAGCGACGAGCTCGAGTAGTTCGTGTTCGCGAGGTCGAGCGTGCCGTCGCCGTTGAAGTCGGCGGCCGCGAGGCCCCGCGGCTCGCGCTCGGTCGGCAGCGAGGCGAGCGGGACGAAGCCGCTCGGCGTGCCGCGGAAGACCTCGATCGAGCCGACGGCACCGCTGATGGTCACGGCGAGATCAAGCCGCGAATCGCGGTCGAAATCCTCGATCACGACCCACTCGCCGGTCCCGCCGGGGACGAGCAGTTCCTGCCACGGCACGAACGTCCCGTCGCCCTGGCCGCGGAGAATCGTCACCTCGGTCCGCCGCACCTCCTCGTCGGTGAGGTTCCGGCCGGACACGACCGCGTCGAGCTTCCCGTCGGCGTCGAGATCGCGCAGGACGAGCGACGTCGGCGTGTGGCCCTCGGGCAGCGGGTTGTTGATCACCGGCGCGAACGTGAACTGGGCCGCCGCCGGGTAGGCCATGGCGGCCACAAGGGCCGATCCCAACTCGAGCGTCAACGGTCTGCGGCGCACCGGTACCTCCCGGGACGGCCCGCGCCGTCCGCGACAAAGGTACGCCGCGTCTCGGCCGATTCCTCGACCATCCCGCCAGAATCCGCCAAAAACCGGTCGAGGTCAGCTGCCCCACAGGGCGAGCATGATCGCGAGATCGATCTGGTTCACCTCGCGGTCGCCGTTGAAGTCGGCCGAGCACTGGCCGCTCTTCGCGCACGGGCCCCACGCGGCGAGCAGGAGGCCGATGTCACCGCCGTCCGACTCGCAGTTCCCGTCGAGGTCGATGATGCTGCAGGTCGGCTGGCCATCCGCGACGAGCTGCATGCTCACCGCATTCTCGGCGGTGAGCTCGCCGAACTCGGCGTTGAAGAGCACGTGGGCGGGGCCGAGGAGCGTCGGCAGGTCGAACGGCTCGTTGACCAGCGGGTCGAGCTGGAACGGCACCGGAACCTGCACCGAGTAGTCGATGCCCGCTTCCATGGTGATCGAGTCGCCATCCCGCGTGAGGCGACCGGCCATCGGCAGCAGGATGGGGAACGAGTCGAGCTCGACCGACTCCTCGAGGACGTGGACGTTGAAGGTCAGGTCCGCCGGGACCAGCGCGACGAAGTCGTACGTGCCGGCCGTGCCCGTCTCGAGCATCACTCCGAAAGTGGGCGCGGTCTGCTGGAACGAGAGCGACGTGACCGCTCCGGCCGGGATCGGAAGGGGCGGAAGGTTGCCCGGGAAGACCGCGGTCGGATTCGAGGTGTAGAAGACCGGGTTCGACAGGTCGAGCGTCGCGCCGATGAGGGCGGAACCTCCGCTGAGCATGTTTATCGACAGGTCGGTCACGATGAACGCATCACCGCCAAGCATCGTCATCTTCATCGAGCCGCTCGGCACGGTGTCCATCCGCAAGCCGGCCCGGACGTCGGCGGTGAACGGAATCGGGACGTTGCCGTTCCCGAAGAAGCTCGTCCGGGTCCGGGTTCCGCCGGGGTTCGTCGCGGGGTCGTAGTCGCCGATGAGCGATCCCGAGAGCGGCACCGACACCGACAGCGACACGTCCATGTGGGTCGACTTCGGCGCCATCTCGATGAGGTACGTGTCGATGGCGAAGGCGGGGGCCGCCGAGGCGAGGGCGAGGGCGGCGCTGGCGCGGATGAACATCATGACCTTTCTGCTCCGGTGATCGAGATCGAGGGTCGACGAGACTGGTGGGAAAAATACCACCACCGCTTGGGCCTCCGCAAGCGGAAAGTCACGCGATCCGAAACGCCTCGCGTCAGGCCAGGCCGGATCAGAGCCCCCACGCCGCGAGCAGCAGCGCGAGGTCGGCCGAGTTCACGATGCCGTCGCCGTTGAGGTCGGCGGGACCGCGGCCGCCCCAGGCGGCCAGCAGCAGGGCCAGGTCGGCCGAGTCGACGACGCAGTCGGCGTTGAGGTCGGCATCCGGGCACGCGATCGTTCCCGTCGCGGCCAGGGCGAGGTCGAGCGACTGCGTGAAGCCGATCTGGTTGATCGTGCCGCTCAGGAGCAGGTTCGCGGTGCCTCCCGGGGGAAGGACGGTCGGAAGCGCCAGCGGCTGGCTGTCGATCGTCTGCGGCGGATCGATCGGCTGCGTGATCTCGCTGCCGTTCGTCGCCGTCGCGCCGAGCGTCAATCCGCCGGGCAGCAGGGTGACCGTGCCGACGAGCGGCAGCACCGCCGGCGTCGGGGTTCCGCCGATCTCCTGGCCCTGGAAGTCGGCGGCGAAGAGCACATCCACCGGAACCGCGACGTTGAGCTGGTAGGTGTTCTTGCCTTGGGGGACGAGCAGGCCCGCGCCGGGGCCGCTCTGCAGGGCCGAGATCACGGTGATCGAGCCGCTCCCGAGCGGCACCGGGATGGTGACGCCGCCGGGGTAGAGCGAGTTCGGGTTGAAGGTGCGGAACGTCGAGTACAGGATGTCGATGGTGAGGTCGATCGCGCCGGGCTTCTCGCCGAGCAGGTCGAGCGAGAGCTCCTCGACCTCGACCGCCAGCGTCTCCTCGTCGATCCGGATCACCATCGTGCCGGTCGGAACCGACTCGACGATCGTCTCGGCCCGCAGGGTCGACGTGTAGTTGATCGGGTTGTTGCCGCTGCCGCCGAAGATGCCGGGTCGCGTCTGCGTGCCGCCGGGGTTCGTCGCCGCGTCGTAGTTCCCGATGAAGGTGCCGGCCAGCGGCAGCGCGATCGCGAGATCGGTGTTGAAGCCGCTCGCGGGTCCGAGCGTCACGAGGTAGGTCTGCTGGGCGAGGGCCGGCGCGGCGAGCGACAGGACGGCGGGCAGAAGGACAGCGGTCGGCATTCGGCGCATCGGCGATCTCCGGGAGGGGGACGGGTTCCCGAGGGAACATAACCCCGGGCCGGCGAAAGACGACACGCCTTCCGGGAAGTTCGTGCGATCTGGGAAAGACGGGAGACCGGCTCGTGATGGTTCCCGGACGCCTCAGCCGCCCGCGGGAGGCCGCGCGAGCAGCTCGTCGATGCGGGCGAGCCGCTTCCGGTGCTGCTCGCGATCGGGCTCGAGGAGGGTCAGGGCCTCGATGTCGCGGCGGGCCGAGCGCAGGTCGCCGCCCTCGACGGCGATCGCGGCCGACAGCTCGCGCAACGCCGGGTCGTACGGGTCGATGCGCACCGCACGACGGATCGCCGCCAGGGCCGCGGCGTGGTCGCGCTCGGCCCGGTACAGCCGGGCGAGCTCGATCGCGAAGGCGTGGTCGTTCTCCTCGCGGGCGTCGAGCTCGACGAGGCTCGGGATCGCCCGGGCCGGCTCGCTTCCGCCGCGGTGGAGCTTGGCGAGCTGCCGGTGCGGGTACGGGTCGACCGGGCGGGCGGCGGCGTAGCGGGCGAGGAGGGCGAGGTCGTCCTCGCCGGGCGTGGCGCCCGCGAGCGTCTCGAGCCG
>JBEIUL010000373.1:0-3007 GCA_040374395.1 Phycisphaeraceae bacterium | reverse complement strand
TCGGCAAGTGGCACCTCGGCTCGCGCGACGAGTTCCTGCCCACGCGGCACGGCTTTGACCTCTGGTACGGCATTCCCTACTCGAACGACATGTACCCGCGGCATCCCGAGACGCCGAAGGCGTATCCGCCGCTGCCGCTGATCGAGGCGGTCGGGGTCGCGGCGCGGACCGTCGCGGTCGAGCCCGACCAGTCGCGGTTCACGCTCGATTTCACGCGGAAGGCGTGCGATTTCATCCGCACCCGCGGCGAGCGGCCCCTCCTCGTCTGGCTGGCCCATCCGATGCCCCACGTGCCGCTCGCGGTGTCGGAGGAAGGCCGCGGCCGGACCGGGATGGGCCTCTATGCCGACGTGGTCCACGAGCTCGACGCGTCGGTCGGCATGCTGCTCCGCACGCTCGACGAGACTGGCGACGCAGGGCGGACGCTGGTCGTCTTCACGAGCGATAACGGTCCGTGGCTGTCGTACGGCGATCACGCGGGCAACGCGGGGCCGCTTCGCGAGGGCAAGGGCACGACGTTCGAGGGCGGCATTCGCGTGCCGTTCATCGCGCGATGGCCGGGGCGGATTCCCGCGGGGTCGGTGGTGCGCGAGCCGTTCACCGCGATCGATCTCGTTCCGACGGTGCGCGAGGCGATCGGGTTGACGGTGAACGAGCCTCCGGTCGACGGGCGAAGCGTGCTTTCGGCGATTGAGGCCAAGGCACGGCTCGCCCCGCGGCCGATCTTCCACTGGTACGACGGCCCGGGCGGAACGCAGCAGCTGCAGACGGTGCGCGAGGGCCGCTGGAAGCTGCATCTTCCGCACGGCTATCGCTCGATGAGGGGACGCGAGCCCGGGCGCGGCGGGACACCGGGGAAGTACGACTACGGAGTGCGGATCGACCTCTCGCTCTTCGATCTGGATACCGATCCGGGCGAGACGACGGATGTCGCGGCGGCGCATCCCGAGGTGGTCGAGCGGCTCACGTCACTGGCCGAGGCGGAGATCGCGAAGGACTCGACCGAGGCCCGCTGACTCGCCTCAGCGTCCGGCGTTCGCCGTCTTCTCGACTTCCGCCGCGGTGAACCGCACGCCGAGGATCCACGGCGGTTGCCCCTCGGTCCAGTGTCCGTAGGTCAGGGCGACGATCGTGCCGTCGGGCAGGACGGACACGCCGGGATACGCGCAATCCCACGCGTTCCGGTTGTCCTTGAGCCGCACGCGGAACTGGCCGGGGCCGCCTTTCTCGAGGTCGTGCCACGTGCCGATCCACGCGACCCAGTCGCCCTTGGTCGGGCTGTCGGCGGCGGTGTCGCGGAAGCTGATGACGAGCCGGCCGTCGGGCAGGTAACGCGCGACATGCCGGTCGCCGGTGAGGGCCGGATCGACCTCGCGCGGCTCGTTCCACGTGCGCCCCTCGTCGTCGCTGAACGCGACGTGCGACTGCTTCGCCCGGCGGTTCTCGCGCAGCAGCATCGCGTAACGCTTCCCGTCGGGGCTCGCGACGAGGCCGGGCTCGCAGAGATGGACGTCCTTCCGGTTCCACAGGGCCTTCGGATCGCCCCAGGTCAGCCCGCCGTCGGTCGACTCGACCGCGTAGAGCGTGAAGCCGGCGTCGCGGACCGCGGCCGGCCCGAAGAAGCGGCCGTCGTCGTGGAAGAACGCGACGATCGAGCCGTCGCGCCGCTGGATCACGTCACCCATCAGCACGATGCCGCCCCACGCGCCGATCGGTTCGAGCGGCGTCCACGTCGCGCCGTCGTCGTCGCTGCGGGCGATGCGGGCGGGCTTGAGCCCCGAGAAGAGCAGGATCCGCGGCTTGCCGGTCTTCGGATCGGTCACGCGGAAGAGCGTGGGCGTCTCGCCGCTCGTCGCCCAGTTCTCGGGAACGGGCAGGCGATCGGACCAGGTCTTCCCGCCGTCGTCGCTGCGGCGGAGGACGATCGGACCCTTGCCGTGGCCCTTCGGATACGCGGCGAGGATCGTCTTGCCGTCGTTCCAGGCGATCGTCGAGACGTGCCCGAGGTACTGGCCCGGCTCGCGGTCGACCGTGACCTGGAGGTCGGTCCGGGCGTCGAGGTCGACGAACGACGGCGGGCCCACGCCGGCCGCGCCGGCCACCGAGAACCAACCCAGCACCGCACATACATGCCAGCGTCCCATGCTCTGAGCTCCCGTCGTGTCGACGTGCAAGGATCAGTCGCCGCCGAACGCGTGCACCATCCGGTGCCGGTAGGTCTGGCCCGGCCGCAGCACGACGTTCGGCCAGCCGGCCTTGCCCTGCTTGTTCACGCTGTCGGGGAACGCCTGCGTCTCGAGGCAGAGGCCGTCGAACTTCTCGTAGGTCGCGCCGTCCTTGCCCTTCACGCCGTCGAGGAAGTTGCCCGAGTAGAACTGGATGCCGGGCTGGTCGGTCCAGATGGTCATGGTGCGGCCCGACTTCGGGTCGCGGAGGACCGCGCCGAGCCAGAGGTCGGCCCGCGTCGGCTTCCGGTCGAGGACGTAGTTGAGGTCGTAGCCGCCCGGATCGGTCGCGGTCACGGGCAACTGGCCGATGTCCTTGCCGACCGGCTTCGCGGCGGTGAAGTCGAACGGCGTGCCCTTGACCGGCGTGATCTCGCCGGTGGTGATGAGCGTGCTGTCGACCGGCGTGAAGCTGACCGCGGGAATCTCGAGCACGTGGCCGAGGATGTCGCCGGAGCCGTGGCCCGCGAGATTCCAATACGAATGGTGGGCCAGGTTCACCGGCGTCGGGGCATCGGTCGCGGCCGTCATGTCGACCCGCAGCTCGTTCGCCGTCGTCAGCGTGTAGACGACCTTCGCGTCGACGTTGCCGGGATAGCCTTCCTCGCCGTCCTTCGAGCGGTAGGTGAAGGTGACCGCGGGCCCGTCGGGCGTCATCGTGCCCTCGCCCTTCCAGATGACCTTGTCGATGCCCTTCACGACGCCGTGCAGGTGGTTCGTGTCGTTGTTAGTCGCGACATGTAATCTATTGCCGTCGATCGTGAACTTCCCTCCTGCGTTGT
>JBEIUL010000547.1:0-1743 GCA_040374395.1 Phycisphaeraceae bacterium | reverse complement strand
CGCGATCCTCGCCCTCGTCGCGCCCGCCGGTCCCGACGCGGCGACCCTGGCGTTCGGCCTCGCCCTCGCGACGATCGCGACGCTCAGCGCGACGCAGGACATCGCCGTGAACGCGTGGACGGTCGACGCGTTCCCCCGCCGTGAGCTCGGCATCGGTAGCGCCGCGTGCGTGGCCGGGTATCGGGTCGCCCTCCTCGCGGGCGGTTCGCTCGCCCCGCTCGTCGCGGCGTGGAAGGGCTGGAACGCGGCGTTCCTTCTGCTGGCGGCGCTCATGGCCCTCGGGCCGGTCACCGCGCTGCTCGCCCGCGAGCCGGGCGAGGGCCGCGCCGCCCGCGACGGGCCCGGCGGCCTCCGCTCGCTCGTCGAGCCGATCCGCGAGCTGCTCGCGTTCGCCGGCCCGCATGCCGTGGCGATCACGCTGTTCGTGCTGGTCTTCCGCCTGCCCGACCAGCTCGGGAACGCGATGCAGAAGCCGTTCCTTCTCGAAGGTCTCGGGTACACCAAGGAGCAGTACGGCCTGATCCGAAACGCCCTCGGCATCGGGGCGACGCTGGCCGGCGCCGCGATCGGCGGGGGACTGGTCGCGAGGTTCGGCCTCGTGAGGGCCCTCGTCCTGTGCGGCGTCGCCCAGGCCGCGAGCAACCTCGGCTTCGTGCTTCTCTCGCTCCGGGGCCCCGCCGAGGGCGGATCGCTCGCCTGGAGCGATCCCGCGATGGTCTGGCTCGGCGCCGTCTCGCTCGTCGAGAGCCTTTCCGGGGGCATGGTCGCCACGGCGTTCGTCGCGTGGCTCATGTCGCTCTGCGACCGCCGCCACGCCGCGACGCAGTACGCCCTGCTGACCGGCCTCTTCGCGCTCGGCCAGTCGTTCGCGAGCGCCGCGAGCGGTCCGATCTCGAAGGAACTCGGCTGGCGATGGTTCTTCGTCGTGACCGTGGTCGTCGCGATCCCCGGACTGCTGCTCGTCCGGCCGGGCGTCCGGGCGGTCCGGCCCGACGCCGACTGACCGCCGGCGGGGAGATGGAGACCGCTAGAATCCGGCCCTTTCGCCCCCAACCGACTTCACCCCGATCTTCGCCATGACCACCCACGACCCCTACGGCGCCTGGACCACCCTCGAGACCCCCTACGGAACCCGGAAGTACTGCCGGCTCGAGGCCCTCTCGAGTCTCGGCGACGTGCGGCGGCTGCCGTACTCGATCCGCGTCCTGCTCGAGAGCGTCCTGCGGAACCTCGACGGCCACGCCTTCACCGAGGAGCACGTGCGGAAGCTCGCCGGCTACGACCCGACGAACCCCGGCGAGGAGGAGATTCCCTTCATGCCCGGCCGCGTGGTCCTGCAGGACTTCACCGGCGTGCCGTGCGTGGTCGACCTCGCCGCGATGCGGGCGGCGATGCAGCGGCTCGGCGGCGACCCGAAGCGGGTCAACCCGCTCGTCCAGTGCGACCTCGTGATCGACCACTCGGTGCAGGTCGACGCGTTCAACTCGGGCGTGGCCCTCACCATCAACGAGGGCAAGGAGTTCGAGCGGAACCGCGAGCGCTACGAGTTCCTCAAGTGGGGCCAGCAGGCCTTCCGCAACTTCAGCGTGGTGCCGCCGGCGACCGGCATCGTGCACCAGGTGAACCTCGAGTACCTCGCGAAGGTCGTGTGGGAGCGCGATGGCGTCCTCTTCCCCGACTCGCTCGTCGGCACCGACAGCCACACCACGATGATCAACGGCCTCGGCGTGCTCGGCTGGGGCG
>JBEIUL010000275.1:0-4132 GCA_040374395.1 Phycisphaeraceae bacterium | reverse complement strand
TGCTGTCGAACGGGCTGCCGCACGAGGCCGAACCGCTCGCCCGGCGGATGGTCGCGATCTTCGCGGGCTTCGACGCGGTGGTGACGCCGTCGGGCTCGTGTTGCTCGGTGGTGCGCGAGCGGTTTCCGGGGCTCTTCCCGGCCGGTTCGGCCGATCGCGCCGCGGCGGAAGGCCTCGCCGCCCGGACGTTCGAGCTCATCGAGTTCCTCGAGGTCCGCCTCGGCATCGATCCCGCGACGCTCGGCGGCTCGGGCCGCGAGCCGATCACCTGCCACGACGCCTGCCACCTGCGAGGGCTCCATCGGCTCGGCTGCACGGGGCCGTTTCTGTCGCGCGCCGGCTGCGGCGAGGTGCGCGACCTGCCCGACGCCACGCAGTGCTGCGGCTTCGGCGGCATGTTCGCGACGCAGTTTCCCGAGGTGTCGAGCGCCCTCGGCGACGAGAAGCTGGGGCACGTGCGTTCGACCGGCGCCGCGACGCTCGTCGCGAGCGACACCGGTTGCGCCGCCCACCTCGCGGGCCTCGCCCATCGCCAGGGCGTCGCCCTTCGCGTGATCTCGCCCGCCGAGGCCCTCGCCGAGTCGCTCGGCCTGCTGGAGCGCGACGCGTGAACGAGCTCATCGCGCCGGAGCTTCCCTACGACATGAAACCGCGGGCCCGGGCCGCGGTGCGGGACCTTCACCTGCAGCAGTTCGTCGGCCGGGCCACGCACCTGAAGGATGGCCAGCGCGAGGGCATCTTCGGCCGCGACTTCGGCGACGACTACGACGCCCTGCGGGAGGTCGCGAAGCGCACCAAGCAGCACGCCCTCGACCACCTCGACGACCTGATCGGGCGGTTCATCGCGAACGCCGAGCGACAGGGCACGATCGTCCACGCCGCCGAGACCGCCGGCGACGCCCTCGCCATCGCCCTCGCGATCGCCCGCCGCCACGGGGCCCGCTCGTGCGTCAAGAGCAAGTCGATGGTCACCGAGGAGATCGGACTGCTCGACGCGTTCACGCGGGCGGGCATCGAGACGCTCGAGACGGATCTCGGCGAGTTCATCCTGCAGATCGACGGCGACGCCCCGTCGCACATCGTCACGCCGATGATCCACAAGGATCGCGCCGCGACCGCCCGCAGCTTCGTCCGCGAGCTCGGGGCCCGCTACACCGAGGATCCGACCGAGCTGACGATGATCGCCCGGGCCCACATGCGGGGGCTCTACCGGAAGGCCGATCTCGGCGTCTCGGGGGCGAACTTCCTGCTCGCCGACGAGGGGGCCGCGGTGATCTGCACGAACGAGGGGAACTTCGACCTCTCGGTCGGCGGGCCGCCGGTGCACCTCGTGTTCGTCGGCATCGAGAAACTCATCCGCGGGGTCCGCGACCTCGCTCCGTTCCTGAAGCTGCTCGCCCGCAGCGGGACAGCGCAGCCGCTGACCGTCTACACGTCGTTCGTCCGCGGGCCGCGCCGCCCCGGCGAGGCGAACGGGCCGCGGGAAGTGCACGTGATCCTCGTCGACGGGGGGCGGGTCGGCACGCTCGCGAGCCCGAAGCGGGATCTCTTGCGGTGCATCCGCTGCGGGGCGTGCCTCAACGCGTGCCCGGTCTACCGGAAGGTCGGCGGGCATGCGTACGGCTCGGTCTATTCAGGTCCGATCGGGGCGGTGCTGACGCCGGAACTCGACCGCGCGAAGGCCGGCGGGGGCCCCGCGAACTATCCCGACCTGCCGCGGGCGAGTTCGCTCTGCGGGGCGTGCCTCGAGGCGTGCCCGGTGAAGATCGACATCCCGCGGTTCCTGCTCGAGGCGCGGGCCGAGTTGCGGCGGCGCGAGCTGTCGCCGGCGAGCGAGTCGGCGACGCTTCGCCTCTGGCGCTGGCTCGCCGAGCGGCCGCGGCTGTTCAGATTCGCGATCGGGGCGGCAAGGCTCCACGCAAGAATGTTGGGCGATCAGGACGGCGATCGGGCGTGGCTGCGGAAGGCCCCGGGCCCCGCCGCGGGCTGGACCGCGACCCGCGACCTCGGCGTCGCGACCGGCGAGGGCTTCCGCGAGTGGTTCGCGCGGCGGGAGGACTCGCGATGACGGGCGAGGCCGAACGGTCGGCGGCCCTCACTCGGCTGCTGTCGCGGGTCCGCGATGCGGTGCGGGCCCAGCCGGTGAGCGAGCCCGAGGTTCCGTCGCACGCGGTGGTGCGGCGAATCGCGGCCGATGCGGGCGGGCTGGCGTCGATGTTCGCGGAACGCGCCGCCGCGGTCGGGATGAAGGTGGTGCGGACTGATGAGGCCAGTCTCGACGCGACGCTGGGGGCGACGCTCGCAGGTCGCGGCCCGACCGTGGTCGCCGTCGCCGATGCCTCGCTCGCGGCCCGAGCTTCCGCCGCGGTCCACGCGGCCGAGGGGGCGAGCCTCCGCCCGAGCGACGACGGCGACGCACTCTTTGACGCCGCGGTCGGCGTGACCGACGTCGACGCCGCCATCGCCGAGAGCGGGTCGCTCGTGGTCTCGACGAACGGCCGCATCCGCAACGCGTGGATCACGCCGCCGGTGCACGTCGCGATCGTGCGCGAGAGCCAGCTGCTGCCCGACCTCGTCGACCTGTTCGCGCTTCGCCCCGACTCGCTCGACGCTGCCTCGACCACCATCATCACCGGCCCCTCGAAGACCGCCGACATCGAGGGCGTGCTCGTCACCGGCGTGCACGGCCCGGGCGAGGTGACGATCGTGCTGGTTGGGAAGCGTTAGGGTTGAGGAATTGGTGCGAAAGCGACTTCAGGGCTTCGGCTCGCGAGACGAGCATGGGGCTTCGGCGCGTGCCTTGGGAAAGTGAACATTAGGACTTGCGGAATGCCCGACTCCGGAACATACTAAACCGATGCGAATCTCCCTTGCGTGCGTCGGTCTGCTCTTCGTGGCCGTTTCCTGCAGTGTTCCCAAGCTTCCCGAGGGCGACTCTTCGGCCAGAGGCTGACCGCCGGCACGGTCCAGCGGGAGATCCGCAAGGGGATGACTGGTGGCGAGGTCGCCACGGTCCTGGGAAGCCCGAATATCGTCACCAGCGGTCCGAACGGAACCGAGGTGTGGGTCTATGACCGCACCTTCAGCGAGGTTTCCACGGCGAGCGCCGGCACGGGTGTGTGGTTCCTGGTCGGCGTGACCAACCAAAACGCCGGAGTCCAACGATCCACGCAATCGACCTTGACGGTGGTGGTGAAGTTCGATGCCGACAAGAAGGTCGCGGATGTCGCGTACCACCAGTCGAAGTTCTGAGCCGCGGCCCGGAATCACTTGCCGCGCAAGGCGGCGGAAGGAGTTGATCGTGATCGCGAAGGAGACCCTTGTTCGGTTGTCGCTCTGCGCCGCCATGCTGGCGGCATGCTGCGGCAGTTCCGGATGTGCCCCGAAGGTTCCGAAGGATGCCCTGATCCTGAAGGAGCCGACGACCGAGGTCCGGGCCCGGCAGTCGCGTCGATATCCGACCGACGACGAGAAGGCCGTGCTCATCGCGTCGAACCAGTTACTGCAGGATCTCGGATTCGGCTTGGACGAGTCGAATCGCGATGTCGGTCTCTTGGTGGCAAGCAAGGACCGTACGGCCGTGGATGGCGGCCAGGTCGCGGGGCAGGTCGCCGCGGCGATCCTGCTCGGCGTCTACATCCCGATTGACAAGGACCAGAAGATTCGCGCCTCCGTGGTGACCTCGCCGGCCGTGGCCGGAGAGGGCATCGTGGTTCGTGTCACGTTCCAGCGATTGGTCTGGGATGACCGCGGGATTCTGAGCCGGGTCGAGCGGCTGGACGATCCGGAGATGTACACGGAGTTCTTCGATAAGCTTTCCAAGGCACTTTTCCTCGAGGCCCAGGAGGTCGGATGACATATTTTGCTAAGACTCGGAAGTCCGCGATCGGGTTCGCTTTGCTTGCGTGCGTCGCGTGCGTGGCACCTGCCGTGACGGGCTGTGCGTCGAAGACCGCGGCAACGGACGGTGAGGTGGCATTGAGGCTTCGGGCGATGCAGACCCGAGCCTTCGATACGACCGATGTCAACAAGGCGATCCGCACGGCGATGGCAACGCTTCAGGACCTCGGATTCGTCGTGGACAACGCCGATGCCGAACTTGGTAGTGTGACGGCCTCGAAACTGGACCGCT
>JBEIUL010000585.1:0-1514 GCA_040374395.1 Phycisphaeraceae bacterium | reverse complement strand
CCCTTGTTGCCGTGGCGGCCGGCCATCTTGTCGCCGACCGAGAGCTGGCGCTTCGTCGCGAGGTAGACCTTCACCATCTCGAGCACGCCCGAGGGCAGCTCGTCGCCCCGCTTCATGTGGCCGAGGCGGCGCTCCTCTCGGCGGCGATGTCCTGGATGCGGGGCCAGAACTGCCCGAAGGTGACCTTGGCCGACTCGCGGGCCTCGGCCGAGCCCTTCATCCACTTCTCGCTGAAGTTGTCGATCTGCTCGAGGATGACCTCGGGGATGTCGCTGGCGCCGACCTTCTGGCGGGTCGACGGGTCGACCATCTCGGTGCCGAGGACCTCGTTGAGGGCGGCGACCATCTGCCGGAAGAGGCGGATCCGCTTCTCGTCCATCTCCCGCTCGAAGTCGGCCATGTCGCGCTTGAGGGCCTTCTTCTGGTCCTCCGACAGGTGCATGCGGCGGCTGAAGCGGCGGGCCCCGATGACCACGCCCTCGGTGCCGGCGGGCACCTCGAGCGAGTCGTTCTTCACGTCCTCGCCGGCCCGGCCGAAGATCGCGTGCAGCAGCTTCTCCTCGGGCGAGAGCTCGCTCTTGCTCTTCGGGCTGACCTTGCCGACCAGGATGTCGCCGGGCTCGACCCGCGAGCCGATCCGGATGATCCCGTTCTCGTCGAGCTTGCCGAGCATCCGCTCGCTGACGTTCGGGATGTCGCGGGTGAACTCCTCGCGGCCGAGCTTGGTCTCGCGGATCTCGACGTCGAAGCTCTCGATGTGGATCGAGGTGAACGTGTCGTCCTTGAGCAGCCTCTCGTTGATGACGATGGCGTCCTCGAAGTTGTAGCCGTCGAAGGTGTTGAACGCGACGAGCACGTTCTTGCCGATCGAGAGCTCGCCCATCCGGGTGCTGGCGCCGTCGGCGAGGATCTAGCCGGCCTTCACCTTCTGGTTGGGCTTCACCACCGGACGCTGGTTCTGGCAGGTCCGCTCGTTCAGGCCCACGAACTTCCGCAGCTCGTACTCGTCGGCGTTGTCGATGATGATCCGCTCGGCGTCGACGAAGGTGACCGTGCCGCCGCGCTTGGCCTTCACGATCATGCCCGAGTGGCCGCCGACCACCTTCTCCATGCCGGTCGCGACCAGCGGGGGGTCGACCTTGATGAGCGGCACCGCCTGCCGCTGCATGTTCGATCCCATGAGCGCCCGGTTGGCGTCGTCGTGCTCGAGGAAGGGGATGAGCGACGCCGACACGCCCACGATCTGCTTCGGGCTCACGTCGACGAACTCGACCTGCTCGGGCGGGACCTCGGCGAGGTCGCCGTCGATGCGGGCGAGGACCGCCGCGTTCTTGAACTTGCCGTCGGCGAGCAGCATGTCGCTCGTCGCGAGGACCTTCTTGAGCTCCTCGTCGGCCCGCAGCAGGATGACGTCGGAGGTCGCCTTGCCCGCCTTCACCTTTCGGTAGGGGGTCTGGAGGAACCCGTAGTCGTCGATGCGCGAGTAGATGCCGAGGCTCGCGATGAGGCCGATG
>JBEIUL010000193.1:0-5283 GCA_040374395.1 Phycisphaeraceae bacterium | reverse complement strand
CGAGGACGACGTCGAGGTCGAGAAGGAGGCCGACGCCGGCGACCCGATCGAGGCCGAGGCCGAGAGCTCGCCGGTCGTCCGCTACGTGAACCACATCATCCAGACCGCGGTGAAGGACGGCGCCTCCGACATCCACATCGAGCCCGACGACCGCACGCTGAAGGTCCGGTTCCGCATCGACGGCGTCCTCTTCGAGGCGATGAACCCGCCGAAGAAGATGCACGCGGCCCTCACCAGCCGCATCAAGATCATGGCCAACCTCGACATCGCGGAACGCCGCATGCCGCAGGACGGCCGCATCCGGGCCACGGTGCTCGGCCGCAAGCTCGACCTCCGCGTCTCGACCGTGCCGAGCTCGAAGGGCGAGAAGACCGTGATGCGAATCCTCGACAACCGCTCGATCTCGGTCGGCCTCGACGACCTCGGGTTCAACGAGGCGACGCTGTTCGAGTGGAAGCGGCAGATCGCCGAGCCGCACGGGATCATCCTCGTGACGGGCCCGACCGGCAGCGGCAAGACCACCACGCTCTACTCGTCGCTGCGGCAGATGGACATCCGCCGCCTGAACGTGTCGACCGTCGAGGATCCCGTCGAGTACAACCTCTCGGGCATCACGCAGATCCAGACCCACGACAAGATCGGGATGAGCTTCGCGAAGGCCCTGAAGGCCCTCCTGCGGCAGGACCCCGACGTGGTGATGGTCGGCGAGATCCGCGACCTCGAGACCGCGCAGACCGCGATCCAGGCCGCGCTGACCGGCCACCTCGTGCTCTCGACGCTGCACACCAACGACGCCCCGAGCTCGGTCACCCGGCTCATCAACATCGGCATCGAGCCGTTCCTCGTCGGCGCCGCCCTCAACGGCGTGCTCGCCCAGCGGCTCGTGCGGCGGATCTGCCGCCACTGCGCCGCCGAGCAGCCGATGCCGGCCGACCTCCGCGACTACCTGCGGGCCCACGGCTTCACGGGCGACGCGGTGCCCGCCGGCCGCGGCTGCAGCGCCTGCCGCGAGACCGGCTACGCGGGCCGCCTCGGCATCTACGAGATGCTCGTGCTCGACGACCTGCTGCGCGACCGCATCTCGGCGAACCCGAACGTGGTCGACTTCCGCCGGGTCTGCATCGAGCGGGGGATGATCTCGCTGCGGCAGGATGGCTTCGCCAAGGTCCGGCAGGCACGCACCACCGTCGAGGAAGTGCTGCGGGTGACCGAGACGGAGGGCTGACGCCGATCAGCGGATGAGGCCGACCACGAGCGCGAGCCACATCACGGCCGCGAAGACGGTCTTGATCATGGCCCCGGCCAGCCGGCCCGCGACGGCCCCGGCCGCGGGCGCCGCGGTCTCGCGAAACGTGCGGGTCCCGCCCGAGAGCTCGCCGACGATCGCCCCGATCGCGGCCCCGACGACCGCGCCGATCAGGCTGCCGATCACCGGCAGCAGCAGGACCGTCCCCAGGACCGCGCCGACGAGGCTTCCCACGACCGCGCCGACCATCCCGCGCCGGCTCGCGCCGCCGGTCCTGGCCCCCGCGGCCCCGGCGAGCGTCTCGGCGACTTCGGCGAGGATCGCGAGGGCGACGATCAGCAGGAACGTCCACCACGACAGCAGGGGGTTCGGGGCGAACGCGTCGTGCGCCTTCACCCCGGCGGCCGCGAGGACCACGATCCACGTGCCCGGCAGGGTGACCGCCTGGAGCAGGATCCCGATCGCCCCGAGCGTCGCCGCCCCGATCGCCAGCGTCACCGAGACGAAGGTCCAGGTGTCGACGGCGTTCAGGGCGCCTCTCCCGGCCGGGCGGTCGCCGCCACCACGACGAGGCGATCGGCCTCGATCCGCCACGCCGAACGGCCACCGTCGGTCCACTCGACGGTGACCGACTCGGCCCCGTCGGCGGCCACGTGGACGGCGGTGATGGTGCCCCGACGCAGGGGAACGACGGTGCCCCGGCCCCGGTCAAGCCTCCGCAGCTCGGTCAGCCGGAGGTACAGCCCGCGGTGGTCGGAGATCCGTTCGGCCGGCACGACCGAGCCCGCCGCCGCGAGGTCGGGCCTCACCGGCACCCGCCAGCAGGGGACGACCCGATCCTCGTCGGCCGGGGGTTCGCCCTGATGCACGAGCAGGTCGTGGTGGGCCTCGCCGATCGCCGGCTCGTGGCGAAGCACGGCCACCAGGCCGAGGGCGGGGCGGGGCGCGGCAGGTCGGGCGACGGATGCTCCGGAAGTCGTCACGGGGGCGAAGGGTAGCCCAACACGGCACCGGGGAACCGGTATTCTTTGCGCGACCTCGGGACGGTCGCGGCACGGTCGCCGCGTCGCCCGAAGGAGCCCCACCCATGCTTTCGCGACTTCTCACCCGCACCGTGCCCGTCGTGCTCGTCTCCGCCTTCCTCCTTCCCGCCTGCGGCCCGCGACCGATCGTGACCGCCCGCAAGCAGGCGGACCTCGATTACGAGCGTGGCCGTTACGAGGCGGCGATCCCCTCGTACCTCGAGATCATCGAGCGCCATCCCGGCGACTGGGAAGCCGAGTATCGCTACGGGATCTGCCTCCTGAAGACCGGCAACCTGCGCGAGGCCCGCACGCACGTCGAGACGGCGCTTGCGAACAACCCCGAGAGCGACGAGGTCCGCAAGGCCCTCGCCGAGGTCTACTTCGCGATGAACGAGCGGAGCCGCCTCGTGCAGCTCCTGCGGGCCGACGCGAGCGACGACGGTGACGTGAACATGTGGCTGCTTCTCGCCGACTACGGCCGCCGCTGGGGCGATCGCGACCTCGAGCTCAGCTCGATCCAGGCCGCGATGAACACCTACGGGTCGCAGCAGTACCTCGGCTACCTCGCGATGGCCGACTGGCTCGAGAATGCCGGCGACGACGCCGAGGCCATCCGCCGCACCCGCCAGGCCTACTGGCTGAAGCCGCAGCATCCCGCGGTGAGGCAGGCCCTCGCCGACCGCGGCCTCGAGCCCGGTCCGACCACCGGCTACCCGCCGGACGACCGGATCCCCGCCGCGGCGGTCACCCCGAACGCGAAGCTCTCGCCGGCCACGACCGCGGAAGGTTCGACCGCGAACGCCGACGGCGGTGGGCAGGACACCCCGAAGTGACCCGCGCCGGTCGCCGCGGGCGATCGTGACCATGGCGGCCACCCGAAGAGCCCCGAGCGGCGGTCCCGACGACCTGGTGCGTCGGCTGGCCGCGATCGGCGATCCGGTTCGCCTGCGTTTGCTGCGGCTCCTCGAGCGTGAGGAACTCGGCGTGGGCGAACTCGCCCGCTGCGTGCGGCTTCCGCAATCGACGGTGAGCCGGCACGTCGCGGGGCTCCTCGACGCGGGTTTCCTCGGGAAACGCAGCGAGGGAACGGCGACGCTGCTTCGCCTCGTGCCCGGATCGATGGACGCGATCGCCGCCGAGCTCTGGACCGCGGTGAAGCCGCGGCTCGCGGGCGATCCCGAGCTCGATCCCGAGCTGTCCGAGGACGACGCCCGCCTCAAGGCGGTGCTTGCCGAGCGCCGCGTCGACAGCCGTACGTTCTTCGGCCGGATCGGCGCCGACTGGACGCGGAGCGCGAGCAGCTCTTCGGCGACGGCGTGACCGCGGCGGCGCTCCTCGGCCTGCTCGACCCGTCGTGGACGGTCGCCGACATCGGCTGCGGCACCGGCGAGGCATCGGCGGCCCTCGCCCCGTTCGTGTCGAAGGTCGTCGCGATCGACCGCGAGCCGGCGATGATCGAGGCGGCGAAGGCGAGGCTTGCGGGCCGGAAGAACGTCGAGTTCCGTCGCGGCGACATCGAGAGCCTGCCCGGGAAGCCCGGCGAGTTCGACGCCGCGGTGGTGATGCTGCTGCTCCACCATGTCGATGATCCCGCGGCCGCCCTGGCCTCGGTGGGACGCACGGTGCGCGAGGGCGGACCGATCCTCGTCGTCGACATGGTCCCCCACGGCCACGAGGACTACCGGCAGGCGATGGGGCATCGCCATCTCGGCTTCTCCGAGGCCCAGCTCAAGGCCCACGCCAAGGCCGCGGGCCTCGCGCTGCGGACCTTCGCCTCGCTCCCGGCCGATACGCAAAGGAAAGGACCGCGGCTCTTCGCCGCGGTCCTCGCGAGGGCCGGGAAATCGACGGGCAGGTCCTGAGCGATCAGCCCTTCTTCGCGGCATCGACCTTCGCGAAAGCCGCCGCGGGATCGGCCTTGATGGGGCCCGACGCAGCCGGGGCAGCAGGCCCGCACGAGCCGCGCGCCGATCACCACGTCGACCGCACCGTCGCCGAGCGGCTTGCCGCTGATCGGGCAGGTCGTGAGCGGATAGCTCGCCTTCTGCGCGGCCGCGACCTCCTTCTCGTACGCCGCCGACCACTTGGCCGCGTCCTTGCCGAACGTGCGGACGCACTTCGGGCAGCAGAACCTGTAGAGGCGATTGCCGTACACGACGGTCTTCGCGCCGTCGTCGAGCTTCTCGTCGGGCATCACGAGGCAGTGGTCGATCGGGTACGACTTCGACTGCGCGGCGACGATCTTCGCGTCGAGATCGCGGATGTACTTCGCCGGCTCGGCCGCGAACGCCGCCTCGCACTTCGTGCAGCAGAACTTCATCTGGCGGCCGTTCTGGAGCGGGTCCTTCTGGTCGGCGAGGACCGTGACCTTCGCGTCGGCGCCGAGCTTCTCGCCGCTCACGATGCAGGTGTCGAGCGGGTATGGGTCGCCGACCATCGCCTGGGTTCGGGCCGGGGCGGCCTCGGGTGCGGCGGCGGACGCGATCGCGAGAAGGGCGGAGGTCAGGAAGGCGGTCGAAAGCATGTCGCAAGGGCCTCGGAAGGGGGTTTGGCCTCGATGCGTCCGCAACAGGCGGTCGCCGGGCCGGGAAGCGGGGAGGATAGGTCCGCGGAAACGGCTTCCGCCCGAATCGGGCGAAACCCCTTGGCCCGACGGGCGAAGGGGCTATCATGCGTTCATCCGGATGAACGGATGAAGCGAGACCGAGAACGCCCGCGTGGGCCTTCGGCATCGACCCCGCCCCTCCCGGACCCGTCACGACCATGACCACGATGAACACCGCACCGACCCGCAGCAAGAAGTCGAACGCTCCCGCCGCCAGCGGCGCGACGTTCATGGACACCGGCCTTCCCCTCATGGCCGACCTTCCCTTCAAGGTGAAGGACCTCTCGCCCGAGACCGTGCGGTTCGGCCGCAAGGAGATCCAGCTCGCCGAGCAGGAGATGCCCGGCCTCATGGCCCTCCGCGACGAGTACAAGGGCAAGAAGCCGCTCAAGGGCGCCCGCATCTCG
>JBEIUL010000126.1:0-6751 GCA_040374395.1 Phycisphaeraceae bacterium | reverse complement strand
GTCGTAGCCTTCCGACGCCAGGGCGTTCTTCGCCTCCGTCGTCAGCTCGAGCCCGAGCTGCTTCGCGGCCAGCCGCTTCCGCAGGTTCGCGAGCTGGATCTCGACGATGCCCGCAAGCTCCTTGCGGCCGAGCTGGTGGAAGATCACCTTGTCGTCGATGCGGTTCAAGAGCTCCGGCCGCAGGTGCTTCTTGAGGATCGAGTTCACGTGGGCCTCGATGACCGCGTCGGGCTCGCCGCGCTCGGTCATCTCGAGGATCGCCTGCGAGCCCATGTTGCTCGTGAGCACGATGATCGTGTTCGAGAAGTCGACGGTGCGTCCCTGCCCGTCGGTCAGCCGCCCGTCGTCGAGCAGCTGCAGCAGCACGTTCGACACGTCGGGATGGGCCTTCTCGAACTCGTCGAACAGCACCACCGAGTAGGGCCGGCGGCGGATCGCCTCGGTGAGGCGGCCGCCCTCCTCGTAACCCACGTAGCCGGGCGGGGCGCCGATGAGCCGGGCCACCGCGTGCTGCTCCATGTACTCGCTCATGTCGATGCGGACCATCGCGTCCTCGGTATCGAAGAGGAACTCGGCGAGGGCCTTGGTGAGCTCGGTCTTGCCGACGCCGGTCGGGCCGAGGAAAAGAAACGACCCGATCGGGCGATGCGGCTCGCCGAGGCCGGCGCGATTGCGGCGCACCGCCTCGCAGACCGCGGCCACCGCCTCGGGCTGGCCGATGACCCGCTTGCCGATCTCCTTGTCCATGTGGAGCAGCTTCTCGCGCTCGCTCTCGATGAGCTTCGAGACCGGAATGCCCGTCCACTTCGCGACGACCTCGGCGATCTGCTCGGGGTCGACCTCCTCCTTCACCATCGCGTCTCCCGACTCCTGCCGGCGCTCGAACGCGGCCTCGGCCTTCGCGAGCCGCCCCTCGAGCTCGCGGATCTCGCCGTACTGGATGCGGCTCGCGGTCTCGAAGTCACCGCGTCGCTTGGCCTGCTCGAGTTCGACCTGCTTGCGGTCGATCTGCTCGCGGATGCCCTTCACCGCGTCGAGCTCGGACTTCTCGACCTCCCAGCGGGCGGTGAGGGCGCGGTTCCGCTCCTGGAGGCCCGCGAGATCCTCCTGGAGATGCCCGAGCCGCTTCTTGCTCTCGGCGTCGGTCTCGATCTTCAGGGCCTCGCGCTCGATCTCCATCTGCATGATCTTGCGGCGGATCTCGTCGAGCTCGACCGGCATCGAGTCGTTCTCGATCCGCAGCCGGCTGGCCGCCTCGTCGAGCAGGTCGATCGCCTTGTCGGGCAGGAAGCGGTCGGCGATGTAGCGCTGTGAGAGGTTCGCGGCCGCCAAGATAGCCCCGTCCTGGATCCGCACGCCGTGGTGCTGCTCGTAGCGGGGCTTCAGCCCGCGGAGGATCGCCACCGTGTCCTCGACGCTCGGCTCGCCGACGAAGACCGGCTGGAATCGCCGCTCGAACGCGGGATCCTTCTCGATGTGCTTGCGGTACTCGTCGAGCGTCGTGGCGCCGACGGCTCGCAACTCGCCACGGGCCAGCATCGGCTTCAGGAGGTTCGCGGCGTCGACGGCGCCCTCGGCGCCACCGGCACCGACGATCGTGTGCAGCTCGTCGATGAACAGGATGATGCTGCCTTCGCTGGCCGCGACCTCGCGAAGCACGGCCTTGAGCCGCTCCTCGAACTCGCCGCGGAACTTCGCCCCGGCGAGTAGCTGCCCGACGTCGAGGGCCATGATCCGCGCGTCGCGCATGGACTCCGGGCAGTCGCCGTTCACGATCCGCTGGGCGAGCCCCTCGGCGATCGCGGTCTTGCCGACGCCGGGCTCGCCGATGAGCACCGGGTTGTTCTTGGTGCGCCGCGACAGGACCTGCATGCAGCGGCGGATCTCCTCGTCGCGGCCGATCACCGGATCGAGCTTGCCGCTCGCGGCCTTCTCGTTCAGGTCGATCGCGTACTTCTTCAGCGCCTCGAGGTTGCTCTCGGCGTTCTGGTCGGTCACGTTCGTCACGCCCGAGGCCTTGCGGATCGCCTCGACCGCCGCGAGCAGCCGCTTGCGGTCGGCCCCGACCACCGACAGCACTTCCTTCGCCGGGCTCTTGACCTCGGCGAGGGCGAGCAGCAGGTGCTCGGTCGAGACGTAGGAATCCTTCAGCGTGCGGGCCTCGCGGTCGGCGTCGCTCAGGACCTGCATCAGGGCCTGGCCTGCCTGCGGCTGCGTGCCCGACACGGTCGGCAGGCGTCGGAGCTCGGCCTGGACGAGCTGGCCGACGCGTCGCGGGTCGAAGCCCGCCTTGGTGAGGATCGAGCCGGCGGCGCCGTTCGGATCCTCGAGCAGCGACGCGAGCAGGTGCAGGGGCGAGAGCTCGCCGTGGCCGGCGGCCGCGGCGGAGGCCTGGGCTCCGGCGAGGGCGTCCTGGGCGAGCGTGGTGAAGCGGTCCATCTTCATGGGGTTCGGGTCCTTTCCGGGAATCGTCCGACGTCCGCCGCGGTGCGGCGAATGATCGGATCGAAGCCCCTCGCAAGGCAACCCGCGTGCCGCGCCGTGCCGGTGACGACCCCACCTTGACGTCGCGATCGGGAGCGCTTCCTGCCGTTTCGGCACGCGGGTCGGTTTCACGCCCGCCGCGGCCGCCGAACCCGACAGTCGCCCGCGCCGTCCCCCGGGCGTTCACCCCAGCGATCACGCCCGAAAAAGCGGCGAAGGGCGCCCCGGATCGCGGGGCACCCTTCGGCCGTGGAGCGCACCGTGAGTCAGCGGCGTCGGCGATTGGCGACGAGGCCGGCCGCCCCGAGCAGGGCGAACACGCCCGGCGCGGGCACCGTCGCGAAGTACAGGTTGTCGGTGCTCGTGAACACCGTCGTCGACGAGGTCGCGCTCACCGCGAGCGTGATCGAGGTGATCGCGTCGGTGAGCGAGTAGAACCCCGTGAACGCGCTCGACGAGTTGATCACGCTGGCGTACGTCACGCCGTTCGCGAGGCTGATGAGCACCAGCGACGACATCGGGTTTCCGTCCGCGTCGGTGGCGAAGAAATTGCCGCCGATGCCGTAGACCGGATACTCCCCGCTCGGGAGGAACGACCAGGCGATCGAGGCTCGTGGCGAGGTCGAGCTGACCACGCCGGCGTCGACCGACACGCCGCCCGACGATGCGGCTTCCCAGGTGACCGAGGGGCCGCCCGGGGCGTATTCGGTGATGCCGACGAGCGGGTTGTAGACCCCGTCGGCGTAGCCGGCGAAGTTCTCGGAGAAAAGGACGTTGCCCTTCATCGTGGAGAACGCGTCCCACGAGGCCTTCTGGTTGAAGACCACGACGGTCGCGGACGCCGAGCCGGCAAGGGCGCCGATCGCCAGGGCGGGGAAAAGGGTGCGGCTGAGGTTCATGGGAATCGCCTCTCGGGAACAGTGCCGGGACATCCGGCGGTGCGGGAACGGCGCCGGGGAGGCGCCACGGATCCGGCGTCGCGGCGGGAACAGGCCGCTGGCCGGAACGTCGGGCACGGTGGGGAGGAACGTCGATCCTCGCCGGGTCCGATGGAGCCAACATGCGGGCAATCCGGCGATCGGCAAGGTTCACGATCGCGAGCGGCGAGGTGCACGGTCTGGTCGTGCGGCCTGGTGCACCTGTGCGGGCGCGCGGGTCCGTGAACCCATCGTCGCACCCGCGCCCGGACCCTTCAACGCTCGCGTGAGGCATGAATCGCCTCGCCACTTCCCTTATGGAAGCGAAGCCGCCGCCGCATGATTCACGGCGTGTGGACCATGGACGGCCCCAGCGCGGCCGAAGACCAACGGTCGACTGCCGCGAGCCTCAGCGAACGTCCACCGCCGGAAACCCCGGCGGCCGCAGCTCGGGCCGGTCCTGGAGCCACGACACCAGCCACTCGAACGCGTCGACCAGCCGCGGGCCCGGCCGGTTGAACATGAGGTTCCCGTCGACCGCGACGATCGCCCGCGGGTCGCCGTCGATCGTCGCCGGCACGTGCGGCCACCAGCGGGCGGCCCGCGACGGGAGTTCCCGCACCTCGACCAGCGTCCGCTCGAGGCCGAAGCCGCAGGGGCAGACCACGATCCGATCCGGCGCCGCCTCGACGATCTCCTCGGGCGTCACCGTGCGGCTCTTCGCGCCCGCCGGGTTGAGCGAATGCCGCCCGCCCGCGGCCTCGATCAGGGCGGGCGTCCAGTGCCCGCCGACGAACGGCGGGTCGCACCACTCGAGGAAGAGCACTTCCGGACCAGGAACGTAGGGGTTCACGAAGTCGATCGCCCGCCAGTAGCGATCGCGGAGCCGGACCATCGCCTCTTCCCCGTCCCGCTCGCGCCCGACCGCGGCCCCGATCCGCAGCACGTCGTCGAAGACGTCGAAGATCGACTTCGGATCGAGGCTGACCACCGTCGGCCGATTCGGCAGCGACGCCGCGACTCCGCGGACGGTCGCGAGATCGATCGAGCAGACCTCGCACAGGTCCTGGGTCAGGATCACGTCCGGCCGCAGCTCGCGAAGCCGCTCGGCGTCGAGCGTGTAGAGCGACTCGCCCGCCGCCAGGCTTGCCCGCACCTCGGCGTCGATCGCGGCGCTCGAGCCGCTTGAGGTCCGCTGCCCGGTCAGCACCGGACGGTCGCGGATCGCCGCCGGCTCGTCGCACTCGTGGCTGCGGCCGACGAGCAGGTCGGCGGCCCCGATCTCGCACAGGAGTTCGGTCGCGGACGGAAGCAGGCTGACGACGCGGGGCGTGGACGGCACCCGGTCACGATAGCGGTCAATAAGCCCGCGGGCCGCCGACGGCCGCCGCCCGTGCGACCCGCACCGCCCGCGCCACCCGACCTCCGGCCGCAGATCGCCGTCCTGATCGCTGGACACCACCGGTTCCCGATCGCATGGTTGATCCGTCTCCGTTCGGTCCCCGACGGAGGCCTCAACCAGCTCTCTGCAAGGTGGGTCGCCGGCCTCAATCCCCGCGGCCCATCTTTTTCTTTTGCCAAAAACAGACCTCCCGCGTCCGCACGCGGGAGGTCGAGAGTTCGGAGAAGCGTCGAGTCGGGTCTCAGCGGCGGCGACGGCGGCCGGCGACGGCACCGGCGAGGCCGATCAGGGCCGCCACGCCCGGGGCGGGCACGGCGGCGAAGGTCATGTTGTCGACCGTCGCGTACACGGTGGTGGTCGTCGAGATCGCCTGGATCGTGATGCTCACGATCGAGGGGCCCGTCGAGTAGAAGCCGGTGAAGCTGTTCGCGTTGCTCACCACGCCCGCGTAGCTCGTGCCGTCGCTGAGCGAGATGAAGAGCAGGGCGGGCACCACGGTGAAGCTGCCGTCGGTGCCGAAGAAGTTTCCGCCCACGCCGCCGACCGCGACGTTCGAGAGCTGGAACCCCAGCGGAACGGGGTTGACCGTCGAGAAGACCCCGCCGCTCACCTCGATGCCGCCCGGGGCGACCGCCGACCAGTTCACCGGACCGGCGGTGCCGGCGAACGGCGACGCGTAGGTGCCGTCGGCGATGTCGTTGAAGTTCTCGTCGAAGACGAAGCTGCCCTGCGACGCGACGTAGTTCTCCCAGAGGGTCCTCTGGTCGAAGATCAGGATGGTGGCCGAAGAGACCGACGTGATGGCGGTCGCGGCGACGAGGGCGGACAGTCCGAAGGTGCGATTCATGGCTTTCTCCGAGGCAGGTCGGGGGAACAGTCCCGACGAAATAGGGATCGATGCAGGCCGTCGAGAGAAGCGGAGTTGGGTTTCGGCGCCCTCGATGCTCGCGCTAGCCCTGAACGGGCCGCACGGATCGTCGGGAACCGGATGCGCCGAGGCGCGCCCTCTTCCGACCCTCTCAACCGTGGAGGATGCCCGCATTCACGGAGCGGTCAACCCAAACGGATCAAACGGGCGCGAAACCGACCGGGAACAACCAGAAATTGACCGAACCCGCAGGTTCTCGGATCGCCTATGGCCCTTGCGAGTCCGATAAGCGTTCTGCCCCTGCTCCCAACCACCTCCCCGGCCATGCGATTTCACCGGGAGTGGGGGCAAGCGGCATCCCGTTCCGGGGCCGCCTTCAACGCCAAGGGAACCCGGGAAAACGAAGGCCTCCCGCGCCAGGACGGCGCGGGAGGCCAGATCTTCGGAGGAACCTACCGACCGGCTCAGCGGCGGCGGCGACCGGCGACGGCGCCGGCGAGGCCGAGGAGGGCCAGGGCGCCCGGGGCGGGCACGGTCGTGGCGAACGCCATGTCATCGACCGTCGGGAAGACGTTCGCGGCGCCGCTGACCGCCTGGACCGTGAGGCCGGTGATCGCGGCCCCGGTCGAGAAGAAGCCGGTGAAGGTTTCGGGGTTGCTCACCACGCCGGCGTAGGTCGTGCCGTCGCTCAGCGAGATGAAGAGGAGGGCCGGCACGACATTGAAGCTGAAGTCGGTGCCGAAGAAGTTGCCGCCGACGCCGTAGACCGGGGCGCCCGAGAAGCTGAAGCTCAGGATCTCGGGAGAGTTGGTCGAGAACGCGCCGCCGGAGACGTAGAGGCCGCCCGCGGCGCTGGCCGACCAGTCGACCGGTCCGGTCGTGTGGGCGAACGGCGACGCGTGGAAGCCGTCGGCGATGTCGTTGAAGTCCTCGTCGAAGATGTAGTTGCCGTACACGCTCGAGAAGGTCTCCCAGGTCGACCGCTGATCGAAGACGATGATGGTGGCCGACGAGACCGACGTGATGGCGGTCGCGGCGACGATGGCGGACAGTCCGATCTTGAGGTTCATGGCTGACTCC
>JBEIUL010000294.1:0-3914 GCA_040374395.1 Phycisphaeraceae bacterium | reverse complement strand
TTGCCGTCGGAGTCGCGCGCCCGGTAGAGACCTTGGGCATCGCCGCCGTTGACCACCGCATAGAGGTCATCGCCGCGGAAGACCAGGCCTTGGGCCCCGGTGATCTTCGCGGGAATCGGGGTCAGGACGGTCTCCGCCGGATCGCCGCCGGGCGGGCAGGGCTTGATCTCGAGCAGGCCCGAGTACTGCCCGCAGCCGACGAGCGTGCCGTCGGTCTTCGCCGCGAGCGAGACGATCGAGCCGAGGTTCCGTGGGATCACCGCGACGAGTTCGCAGGTGAAGCCGTCCGGAACGGTGATGCCGCGGTTGATGTCGCCGGTCACGAAGCCCGAGATCGTGCCCCACGGGCCCTCGCCGAGGGCGTGGAGGACCTTCGCCGGCGTGCCCGCATCGTCGACCCACGACGCGTCGGTCACCTCGTGCAGGACGGTGGCCTGCGTGCGGTCCTTGAGGACGATCTCGGCGACGGCCCCGGCCGGTCCGCCCTCGTTGCGGGCGGTGATGCGGATCTCGTTCGTGCCGACCGTGAGGTGCGGCGTCAGGTCGACCTCGTTCGCCCACGACCAGTCGCGGTTCTCACCGACGACCTGGCCGTTCACCAGCAGTTCGCCCGCGTTGTCGATCGCGAAGCGGGCCGTGGCCCGCAGGCGCTCCGGCACCTCGATCGTCTTTCGCAGGACGACCGCGTCGCCGCCCGCTTGCGACCAGACCCACTGCGGGACCTTCGCGGGAACCGGCGGCTTGGCCGCGGGCGCCTCGGGATCCGCGGTTGCCGCTTCGGCGGCCGAACGGATCGAGTCGTGGGCTTGGGGACCGGCCGCGGTGCCGGACCGGTTCGACAGCGTGGTGCTCGTTCCGCGGAACACCGTCCATACCGCCGCGCCGGTGGCCGCCAGGCCGATCACGACGCCGCCGACCACGATCCAGGGAAGCGAACCGGTACCGTCGCGATGGCTCATGGCCGCAGCATGGCGGGAATGGCCCCGGCCATCAAGCGAGTTCAGGAAAAGGCACGACGGGCGGCCAGGGGGCCGCCCGTCGCGAGGAAACTCAATCTTGTCTCAGCGACCCGCGCCGACCGGGTGCTTCTTGGCGCCCGCAGCGATCCGCCGCTTCGCGTACGCGACCGCCGCCGCCGCCATCGACGGGGCGCTCTCGCCCTCCTTGAGGACCGCGAGCGTGGTGTGCTCGATCGCCGCGACCTTGCGGTCGATCTCGGACTCGGTGAGCCCGAGGTAGAGGCCCGCGAGGCGGATCAGGCCGCCGGCGTTCGCGACGAAGTCGGGGGCGTAGAGGACACCCTTCTGCTTGAGCGACGGGCCGTCGCGGTCGGGCACGGCAAGCATGTTGTTCGCGGTGCCGCAGACGATCTTGCACTTGAGGCCGGAAATCGTCTTCTCGTCGAGCACGCCGCCGAGGGCGCACGGGGCGATGATGTCGACTTCCTCGTGGAAGAGGTTCCTGTCGTTCCCGATCTCGACGCAGCCGAGGTCCTCGACCGCCCGCTTGAGGGTCGGCACGTGCACGTCGGTGACGTACACCACGGCGCCGGCCTCGCGGAGGAGCTTCGCGAGCTTGTAGCCCGTCGCCCCCGCGCCCTGGATCGCGACCTTCAGGTTCTTGAACTGCACCGGCATGCCGAGGTGCTGGAGGCACGCCTTCATCGCGTTGAAGCAGCCCTGCGAGGTGAACGGCGACGGGTCGCCGCCGTGGCTCACGGTGTTGCCGCCCATGACGTGCTTGGTCTCGGTCGCCATCCAGTCGCAGAACTGCGGGCTGACGCCGACGTCCTCGGCGGCGATGTACTTGCCGGCGAAGGTGTCGACGAACCGGCCCATGGCGCGGCCCTCGGCCTCGGTCGGCTGGTGGCCGGCCTTCGGCAGGATGATCACGCTCTTCGCCCCGCCCATCGCGAGGTCGGCGGCGGCGGCCTTGTAGGTCATGCCCTCCGAGAGCCGAAGCACGTCATGCACCGCGTCGCTCTCGGTCGCGTACGCCCAGCGGCGGGTGCCGCCGAGGGCGTTCCCGAGGACGGTGGAGTGGATCGCGATGATCGCCTTGAGGCCGGTCGCGGGATCCTGGTGGAAGGCCACGCGCTCGTGACCGTGGCTCGCCATCTGCTCGAACAGCTTCATCATGTACCTCGTCGTCTGAGAGCTCGTGTGCGGGTTCGGAAGGAAAACCCCGCCGGGAAACGGCGGGGAGAAGGGGAAGCGTAACAACGTCGAGCCGCCTCCGGCGAACGCGGGGAGCGTTCCGGGACGGCTCGTCCGGGATCAGCCGCCGGAGCCTTGCGGACGGAAGACCGATCCGGAGCCGAACTGGGGAATCCCCTTCAGGTCGGGATCCTTGCCGGTGCCCCGGGCGGTCATGTCGGGGGTCTTCTCCGGGATGTCGTAGTGGCCGTTCGGCTTGCCGTCGATCCACCGCATCGCGGCGGTCGCGGCGGCCTTCACGCTGGCGTCCGAGTTGATGGTGAGGTTCCGCTGCTCGCGGACGATCTCGTCGTTGGCGATGGCGCACAGGTGACGGACGACCGCGAGCTCGTACTCGAGGTCGTTCCCGTGCAGGCCGCCATCGATGCGGGCCTGCAGCTTCGAGATCGAGCAGACCATCGCGTGGATCCACATCGAGACGAGGGCGAGCCGCCGCTGGACGAGGCCGGCGGTGACGAGCCTCTCCTCGTGCTCCTTGAAGGCCATCTTCACCGAGTGGCTGTGGTCGGCGATCCGTCGCATGACCTCGTCGAGGAGCGGCTTGAGCCGGGCGTCGATGTTCGGGGCGACGGGCACCGCGGGCCGCACGCCGAGGAAGAGCTCGGCGCCGATCTTCATGCTGGCCCCGAGGTTGCCGAACGGCTTGTTCTTGATGGCCAGCATCCACTCGCCGAGCTGCTTCGAGCCGTAGGCGAAAAGGAAACTGTGCATGACCTCGTTCGCGCCCTCGACGATGATGTTGATCCGCGAGTCGCGCCAGATCCGCTCGACGTCGTTCTCGGTCATGTAGCTCTCGCCGCCCATGACCTGCAGGCAGTCGTCGACGGTACGGAAGCCGAACTCGCTGCAGAACACCTTGCAGGTCGCGGTCTCGAGCATGATGTCGGCGTCGCCGCGGTCGAGGAACCCGGTCGTCGCGTAGAGCATCGCGTCCATCGCGTAGACGTACGCGCCCATGCGGGCGAGCTTCTCCTGCACCGGGTCGAACTCGCCGATCGCGCGGTCGAACTGGTAGCGGTACTTCGCCCACTTGAGGGCCTGCTCGTAGGCGTAGCTCGCGCCGCCGAGCATGCCGGCCGAGAGCGTGCAGCGGCCGTAGTTCAGGCAGGTCATCGCGATCTTGAAGCCCTGGCCTTCCTTCGCCAGCAGGTTCGCCTTCGGGACCTTCACGTTCGTGAGCTTGATGCGGGCCTGCCAGGTGCCGCGGATGCCGCACTTCGAGCGGTTGCGGCTGAAGATGTCGACGCCCTCCATGTCGGGCGTGCAGACCAGGGCGGTGACGACGTCCTTCTCCTTGCCGGTCTTGGGGTCCTTGATCTTCTGCTGGGCCATCACCGTGAAGAGGCCCGACAGCGCGCCCGACGTCGCCCACTTCTTCTCGCCGTTCAGGATGTAGTGCGTGCCGTCGGCCGACAGCTCGCAGCGGGTCTCCTGGCCGCCGGCGTCGCAGCCGACGTTCGGCTCGCTGAGGCAGAACGCGCTCAGGGCGTCCTTCGCCATGCGGGGGAGGAAGCGCTTCTTCTGCTCGTCGTTGCCGAAGAGCATGACGGCCTTGCAGCCGATCGACTGGTGCGCGCTCACCAGCACCGCGGTCGAGCCGCACGTGCGGCCGATGCGGCGCAGCACGCGGTTGTAGCTCGTGATGCCGAGGCCCAGGCCGCCGTGCTCGCGCGGGATGGTCATGCCGAGCACGCCCAT
>JBEIUL010000426.1:0-2548 GCA_040374395.1 Phycisphaeraceae bacterium | reverse complement strand
GATCGCCACCGCACGCACGATCGCGCCGCGTTCGCGGCCGACCACGATCGCGACCGCGTTCCGCACCGCGACCGCCGGGGCCGCGGCCAGCCCGCGGGCGAACTCGATCCGGCGCCGTCGCCAGGCCGGATCGCCTTCCGTCTCCTTCCGGTCCTCGGCCGCCTCGCGACGCGTCATGCGGAGCTCGCCGTGGATCCGGCGGCGCTCGAGCAGCCAATCGACGAGACCCACCGCCAGCAGCGCCGTCCCCACCGCGAACGCGAGCCGCCCGAGCAGGCCTCCGGCGGCGGCCGCGCCGTCGGCCAACGGCATCGACGCGAGCGACACGATCGAGCCCGCCTCGTCGCCGATCGCCCACCAGGCCGCGAGGACGACCGCGACGACCTTGGCGGCGTCGGTCGCGAGCCGGCGCGGCGAGCGGCCCGACGCGAGGCCCGCGAGGTTCGCCGCGGGCGAGAGCCGTGCGGGCCGCGGCGACAAGGGCCGCGTGGTGAGGACGAGCCCGACCTGCCCGACGCCCGCGAGCCATGCGATCGTGACGAGCGAGATGCCCGCCGGCACCACGATCGACGCGCCCGCGACGACGCCCTCGAGCGCGGCGCCCCCGACCGCGGCCGGATCGGCGAGCGATCGCGACGGGTCGAGCGACGCCGCCAGGAACTCGCCGAGCCGCCGGAACGCGAAGCCGCCGCCGAGCGTGGCCATCGCCGCCGCCCCGAGCACCAGGCACGCCGTCGCGAGGTCGGGCGAGCGGGCGATGCGGCCGTCGAGCCGCGCCTCGCGGAGCCGCCGCGGCGACGGTTCCTCGGTCCGTTCCCAGGGTTCGACGTCGCCGGCGGCCATCAGGCGTTCCCCCCGAGGCGGACGACCTCGTCGAGCACGCTGCCGCGGGCGAGCAGCCACTCGCGGAAGGTCCCGTGCATCACGCCGAGCGCCGCGAGCAGCCCGCCGAGACCGACGAGCATCCGCAGCGGGAAGCCGACGCCGAGGAGGTTGAGGGCGGGCAGGTTCCGGGCGAGCAGGCCCGAGACGAGGGATTCCGCGAGCAGGATGACCACCACCGGCGTCGCGACCCGCAGCGACAGCTCGAGGCTCGCCGCGACGAGCCCCGCGACGAGCGAGACGAGCGGCCCGTCGGTCGCGAGCCCGCCGACCGCCTCGACCGCCCCCGCCCCGCCGAGCCGCACGCACTCGAAGCTGCGGACCGCGGCGAGCAGCGTCGCCTCGAGCCCGCCGATCGAGAGGAACGCGACGATCCCGAGCAGCATGAGCAACCGCTCGACCGGATCGCCCTCGTCGCCGCTCGCCGGGTCGTAGAGCCGGGCGAAGCCGAAGCCGAGGTGGGGCGACAGGACCGATCCGGCCATCCGGAGGGCGAGGAACGGGACCAGCGCGAGGAACCCGAGCGCCGCGCCGACCGCGGTCTCGGCGACGGCCATCGCCCCGAGCTCGCCGAGGCCCGCCGGCGGGGCCGCGCCGGCGAGCGGACCCGCCACGAGCGCCGGCGTGGTGCAGGCGGCGAGGGCCGCGACGATCGCGACGCGGATCCGCACCGGCACCGTCGCACCCGCCAGCAGCGGCATCGTCGCGGCCATGCCGCCGAGGCGGCAGGCGACGAGCGCCGCGGTCGCGGAGATGCTTGCGGCGGCTTCGATCATGGCGGGGCGAGGCAGAAGGCGGCGAAGTCGAGGATCCGTTCGGCGATCCAGCCGAGAAGCAGCGCCACCGCGATCGCCATCGCGAGGAGCCGCGGCACCGCCGCGAGGGTCTGGTCCTGGATCTGGACGAGCGCCTGCCCGATGCCCACGACCAGCGCGACGAGGAGCCCCGTCGCGAGCACCGGGGCCGCGACCGCGAGCGCCGTCGCGATCGCTTCCCTCGCCAGCTCGATCGGCTCGGGCCCGCTCACGCGAGGCCTCCCGTGGGCAGCGCCGGCAGCACGGCCGCGACCTTCGCGACCGGCTCGGCGAAGCCCGAGAGCAGCCCCGCGGTCACCAGCCGCCAGCCGTCGACGAGGACGAAGAGCAGCAGCTTGAACGGCAGCGACACGAGCACCGGCGGCAGCATGATCATCCCCATCGAGACGAGCAGGCTCGAGACGACGAGGTCGATCACCAGGAACGGCAGCCAGATCCGGAAGCCGACGAGGAACGCGGTCTTCAGCTCGCTCAGCACGAACGCGGGCACGAGCGTCACGAGGTCGACGTCGCGTTCCCAGGTGAGCCTCGACGGCTCGCTCACGTCGACGCCGCGATGCTCGAGCAGCGTGAGCACGGTGTCGACGTTCCCGGTCGACTCGATCTGCGCGATCATGAACTCGCGGAGCGGCGCCGCGGTGCGGTCCCACGCGACCGCGCGGTCGGCCTCCTCGCCGCGGAGCCACGGGCCGAGGCCCTCTCGCCACATCCGCTCGCCGGTCGGGGCCATCACCACGAGCGAGAGGAAGAGCGAGAGCCCCGCGACGACGTGCGCGGGCGGGATGCCCGGGGCCCCCAGGGCCTGCCGCAGGATGCCGAGGGTGATCGCGATGCGGGTGAAGCTCGTGCAG
>JBEIUL010000527.1:0-1859 GCA_040374395.1 Phycisphaeraceae bacterium | reverse complement strand
TTGCTGCGGCGCTGGCCGAAGTGGATCCCGCTTTCGATGAGCTGCTCGACGAGGGTGGACATGGCGATTCCTTGGTCAGCGACACCGACGCTCCGGCGACGGCCCGGGAGCGGCCCGGAGGGGGCCGCGCACCGGCGGGGCGTCCGAGGGCGCTTGGGCACCGGTCGGATCGGAGGCCTCGTGGGGCGGACGTCGCGCCGCTCCGCGAGTTCCCGCGGCCGGGGCCGACGTGGCCTTTGGGTCCGCAGGGGAGAATCGGGGAGTATACAGGCTCCCGGTGGCTTCCGAAGGGGTGGGGAAAGGGGGCCGCGGCCTGCGGTTCGCACTGGGGAACCCCCCCTCGGACGCCCGATAGTCCCTTCCCCGGGCGACCGGAATCCCGGACCGCCGATCCCGAGACTCCCCATGCTGACCAAGGTCTTCAAGAGCTACGACGTCCGCGCCACCTACCCCAAGCCCCTGAACGAGAAGCTGGCCTGGCAGATCGGTTGGGGGACGGCCGAGTTCCTGCTCGGGGAAGCCGCCGCGGCGGGTCGCGACGAGCCCATGATGCGGGTCATCGCGGTCGGCCGCGACATCCGGAAGAGCTCCCCGTCGCTGGCCGAGGCCCTCACGCAGGGCATGCGCGACTTCGGGGCCGACGTCGTCGACCTCGGTCTCGTCGACACCCCGTTCACGTACTTCGCGGCGAACCGGCTCGGCTGCGCCGGGGCGGTCATGGTCACCGCCTCGCACAATCCGCCCGCCTACAACGGCTTCAAGATCTCGCGGGCCGGCGCGAAGCCGGTCGGCGGGGCGAACGGCCTCGGCGAGATCCAGCGGCTCGCGGCCCTCGTCGAGAGGGACCGCGTCGACACCCGCGGCGGGGCGATCGAGTCGCGCGACCTCTGGCCGGCCTACCGCGAGCACCTGCTGCGATTCCTCGATCCCGCGCTGCTCTCGGGGAAGAAGTCCCTGAAGATCGCCGTCGACGCGAGTAACGGCAGCGCGGGCGCCGCGGTCCCGAAGGTCCTGCACGGGATCCCGGGCCTGAGGCTCGAGGAGCTCCACTTCGAGCACGCCTCGGGCACGTTCGCCCACGAGCCGAACCCGCTCGTCGAGGCGAACCTCGCCGACGTGAAGGCCGCCACGCTGCGTACGAGGGCCGATTTCGGCGTCTGCTTCGACGGCGACGCCGACCGCTGCATCCTCGTCGACGAGACCGGCGCGACCGTCGGCTGCGACCTGCTGCTCGCGGCGATGGTCGCCGAGTTCCTCCAGGGCCGCGCGGGCGCGTCGATCGTCTACGACCTCCGCTCGAGCCGCGCCGTGCCCGAGGCGATCCGCGCCGCCGGCGGCGTGCCGGTCGAGAGTCGCGTCGGCCACGTCTTCATGAAGGCGAAGCTCGCGGAAACGAAGGCCCCGCTCGGCGGCGAGCTCTCGGGCCACTTCTACTTCGAGGACATGTTCGGAACCGACAGCGGCCTGCGGACGCTCGTCGCGGTCGCGAGCCTCGTCGCCCGCAGCGGGAAGCCGTTGTCGCGACTGATCGCGCCGTTCCGCCGCTACGCCCACAGCGGCGAGATCAACTTCGAGAACGAGGACAAGGAAGGCGCCCTCGCCGCCCTCCGCAAGGCGTACCCGAAGGCGAAGGTCACGACGCTCGACGGCGTGAGCCTCGACGCCGGCGACTGGTGGTGCAACGTACGGATGTCGAACACCGAGCCGCTGCTCCGGCTCAACCTCGAGTCGGCCGACGCGGCGACCACCGTGAAGATGGTGAAGGAAGTCTCTCGCTTCCTCGGGAAGCGCGTCGACCACTGATCGCCCTCGCCCGCGACGTCACTCCCCGGGGAATGACCGTCGCCGCCGGCGACACG
>JBEIUL010000566.1:0-1659 GCA_040374395.1 Phycisphaeraceae bacterium | reverse complement strand
GGTCCGGTTCCGCCGCGACGAGCCGTCGCTCGACTTCCGCGGGATCGGCCGCGACCAGCCGCGAGAACGCCTCGACCGCGAGATCCGAGATGCCCGGCGCAAGGTTGGATCGCTTCTCGCGGTCGACGAGCTCGGCGACCGCGACCAGCACCCGCGGCCGCTCGGACGTCGGGAGCCGGCGCGAGGCCTCGATGGCCGCGGCCACCGACGGCCGATGCCTCGTCGCGACGAGCGCCTCGAGCGAGGCGGCCGGATCGACACCGGCCGCGAGGGCCTCGATCGCGTTCGCGTACTTCGTCTTCAGCCCCTCGTCGCCGGCCTTCGAGTCGCGGAGCGGCTTGCCCGCCTCCGGCGGCAGCGATACCTCCGAGGTGAGCAGCAGCGCCGCAAGCCGCAGGATCCGGGCCGCCGACGTCTCGCGGGCGACCGCCTCGCGCCACAGCCGGTAGCCCGCGTCGGCATCCTCGGGAAGGATCGCCGCGAGCATCGCCAGGCACGCCTCGGGACTCATCCCGGCGTTCGGCCGCCCGAGCTGCCGCACGAGGAAGTCGATCCCGGGCCGGACCTCGTACCGGGTGTAGAGCGCCGCGAGCACCCCGAGCAGCACGCTTCGCCGGTCGGCGGGCATCGCGTCGACCTTCGTGGCGAACTCGTCCGCCGCGCTCCCGTCCCGGAAGGCCTGCTGGAGCAGGAACGCCCCGAGCCCCGCGACCTCCTCGTTGCGGCTCTCGGCGAGCTTCCGCAGCGTGTCCTCCGAGACCGGCTGCTGCCCGACGCGGATGAGCTCGGCGGCGAGCAGGGCGCGATCGGCCGGCCAGAGATCATCCCAGCCGAGCAGCGTCTCGAGCGTCGCGGCGTCGAGCAGCCTGAGCAGCAGGGCGGCGCGGATCGCGGAACTTCGGTTCTCCTCGCCGCTGAGCCGCTCGATCAGGTCGATGCGGGCGGTGCGGGGTACGCTCACCTCGGCGAGCCCGAGCAGCCCGTCGACCTGGATCGACCAGTGGTCGCCCTCGACGAGCGCCTCGAAGAACGGGGCGAGCGCCGGATCGGCGAGCCCGCGGAGCGCCACGAGCCGTGCGTGGTGCGAACCGTCCCGCTGCGAGGTGGTCGCCGAGCGCAGCTCGCGGACCGTCGCGTCCCACGCGGACGTGGGTTCGTACTGGGCCACGACCGGCGCGGCGCAGAGGAGGGCGATGGAAGCGGCGATCGACCGGCGAAGGAGACGCATCGCCGGAGTGTACGGCGGGGCTTCAGGTCCCGGTCCGCTCGCGCGGTCGGTCGGGGCGGGCGGTGGCCGACCGGCTCCCGGTCCGGATCCGATGACGGATCTGGGCGAGCAGCTCGCCGAGGGCGACCAGGCCGTCCGGCCCCGCAAGCGACGGCTCGGCCGGCTCGACCCGCTCGCCGGCGGCGACCATCGACTCGGTCCGTCGGGCGGCGGTGTGCACGGTCGAGTGGGTGTCGCGACCGAGCACCCGGGCGATCTCGGGGAAGCTCAGCGTGGTCATCTCGCGGGCGAGGAACACGACCACGCCGCGGGCGAGCACGACCTTCCGGTGGCGGCCGGGTCCGGTGAGGTCCTGCTCCTCGACGCCGATCGCCTCGCAGCTGGCCCGCACCACGTCGTGGATCCGGACCGGCCCCGTCGCCCGCACGCCC
>JBEIUL010000272.1:0-4172 GCA_040374395.1 Phycisphaeraceae bacterium | reverse complement strand
GAAGGGCCGCGGGCTGCTGCGGCAGGCGGAAGACGCGTTCCGCATCGTGGCCGACGGCGGGCACGCCGAAGGCCACGTGGCCCTTGCCCGGACCTACCTCCGCGAGGGTCGCCTCGACGAGGCGGCCGACGCCCTGCGGGCCGCCGCCGCGTGCGAGCCGCCGGCGCTGCCGTGGTCCCTCGCGTGGTTCGGCGGCCTGGTCGAGAAGCAGCAGGGGAATCTTGACGCGGCGATCGCGAGCCTCCGCTCGCTCGTCGAGACGCCGTGGGCGAACGCCCGCGAGCGGGGCTTCGACTTCTCGCGCGACGTCCGCGTCCGGAACGAGCTGGCCGAGACGCTGCTCGAGCGGTCGCGGCTCGAGCGGGGCGAGACCGCAAAGGCCCGGCGGGCCGAGTTCGTGCAGGCGGCCCGGGCCGAGCTCGAGGCGTCGCTCGCGATCGATTCCGAGCAGGCCACCGCCCGCTACCTGATGGCCCAGGTCCTGCGCGAGGAAGGCAACGAGGAGGCCGCTCTCGCCGAGCTCGCCCTCCACGAGACCTACAAGGTCGACGACAACGCCCGTGATCGCGCGGTGGCCCTCGCCCGGCAGCGATATCCGGCGGCGAACGCCGCGGCCGAGCCGGTGGTGATCTTCGACCTCAACCGCGATGGGGCCTACGGGTTGCCGGCCGACGGCTCGCGGCAGGTCTCGTCGACGCCGTGAGGGGCGTCGCGCCATCCGGACGATTCAGGTGAGTCCCGCCGCCTCGGGCCCGAGGTTCGCGAGGGCGTCGAGGGCGGTCAGGTGGCTCACGAACCCGCTCGTGCCGCGCTGCGGGTAGACCGGATGATGGAACTCGTGGTACCGCACCGCGATGTCCCGGCCCGCGAACAGCGACTCGTCGAGATAGTCGCGGCCGCTCGGGCCCGAGAGGTAGGTCGTGGCGCCCATCCGCTCGCAGATCGCGAGCAGGAGTTCCGAGCCGCGGCCTTCCACGCCGAGCTCGGAGGCCCGCACCATCGGCGTCGCGATGCCCAGCGCCGAGCGGAACGCCTCGATGATCGCGACGTTGAGGTCGGCCAGCCGCTGCCACGGCGAACCGGTGATCGTCCGCAACGCCTCCTCGTATCGCGCGAAGTGGGGATGCCGGCCGTAGCAGGCCTCGAGGCTCTTCCAGTACCGCTTCGCCCACGGCTGCGACCCGTCGATCTCGATGTCCGCGATCGACGATGCGACGTGTCCCCGCGACCTCACCGGGACCGTGAGCCAGAACGGCCCGTTCGCGCCGAGCACGCGGTTGCGGTTCTGGAAGTAGTTCGTCCGGTACTGGACGTTGTCGAGGATCACGAACCGGTCCGCCCGCCGCATCTTGTGGAAGAAGCCGAGCCAAGGCAGGTGTTCGGGCTGGTGGATGGTGACGATCATCGATGGGTCCCGATCCGCCCCGCCGGGCATCGCCGGGCCGCTCAGACCTCGAGGCCGTACCGCAGCACCTCGAACGCCTCGGCGTGGGAATGGCCGGTCTCGAAACCGCGGTAGACGGCCCGGGCCCGGACCGCGTCGAGCCAGCCCTCGCCGTACTTCCGCAGCTGGCTCGCGTGGGCCCGCAGCGAGTCGATCTTGGCCTCGATCTGCCCGCCGATCTCGACGTACGCCTGCGGCCGGAACCCGACCCACGACCGGCCCGAGGGCGGCATCGGCTCGTACATCAGGATCGACCGGCACCACCGGGCCGCCGAGATCGTCGACCGCGACACGCCCTGGTGGGCCTGGTGCGTGTCGAAGGCCCAGTGGGTGAGGATGAGATCGGGCCGGAACCCCGACACGATCCGGTCGATCGCCTCGACCGTCTCCGACTCGTGCGGGATGTCCTTGGTGTGGAAGTCGAGCACCTCGAGGTCGGTCACCCCGAGCCGGCGGGCCGCCTCGCGTCCCTCGGCAATCGCCTCGTCGTCGGTCCGCAGCACCTGGCCGTCGAAGTTCGCGTACGCCGATCGGCTCATGACGAGCATCTTGGCCGTCGCACCGTTGGCGACCGCGCGGGCGATGGTCCCGCCGCAACCGAGTTCGATGTCGTCGAGGTGGGCGCCGATGGCGAGCAACTTCATGGCGTTTCCGTCCGGAGGCCGGTGATTCGCGGTGGGACCGCTGAATCCACCGGGGCGAACCGCTAGCATAACGCCCGCGATTGCTGCGATGTCGCCGCGTCAGGACATCGACTCATAACCCCAATGCGCCCCGATGCGATGAGCCGCGCCCCGATGCGGCGCGACCCGGCCATGATCGACCTGCTCATCACCTACGACGTCGAGGGATGGGCCTTCCATCGCCGGGCCGAGGCGCTCGCCCGGCACGCCCCCGACGACTTCCGGGTGCGGATCGCCCGCTTCCACACCGAGGGCTTCACGCCCGAGAATCGAAGGGAGGCCGTGGCGGAGGCGTTGGGCGACATCCCTCCCGACGTCGTGTTCGTCCTCGGCTACCACGAGGCCCGCGGAGTCCGCCGGGCGATCCGGGACCGAGGTTGGCCGACCCGCCTCGTGGTCGGATGGAACAACGGCTGGCCGAACCGCCGCGAGGACCTCGAGAAGGCGTTCGGGCCGGCGGATCTGGTGATCTTCAACAACCGTGACTGCCACGACCGGGCGGGTCGTCCCGAGCCGAGCGTGGCGATCGCGAACGGGGTGGATCTCGAGGTGTTCCGCCCCGTGACTCCGATCGCGGCCCGGCGACCGCGGGTGATCTGGTGCGGTTCCGAGCGGCAGGGGAAACTCAAGGGCTACGACGAGCTCGTGGTCCCGCTTTTCGAGCGGCTACGGAGCGAGGGCATCGAGTGCGAGGCGCTCCTCGTCGACCCGCCCGGCCGCGAACGCCGCGACGCGGCGGCGATGGCCGCCTGGTACGACTCGGCCACGGTGCTGGTCGTGGCGAGCGAGAGCGAGGGCACGCCGAACGTGGCTCTCGAGGCGGCGGCCTGCGGATGCACGCTCGTATCGACGAGGGTCGGGAACATGCCCGAGCTCATCCGTGACGGCGAGAACGGGTTCCTCGTGGAGCGCGACCTCGAGAGCCTGCACGACGGCGTCCGCCGGGCGCTCGCCGACTACCCGCGGCTGGCGGCCAACCTCGCGCGGGACATCCGCGCCTGGGGATGGCCCGAGCGGGCCCGCGGGTACTTCGACGCCTTCCGCCGCGTCGTGGCCCCCGCGCCCGCCCTCGAGGGCGATGCGCGACCCGACCGGTCCGACGAGCTGACGGTCTTCGTCTCGACCGTCGGCGCCCCGAGCTTCCCCGAGTGCCTGGCCTGCCTCGAGCGGCAGGATTGCCGCTTCCGCCTCGAGGTGATCGCGAACGTGGCCCCGATGTCGGCGGCGTTCCAGGCGATGATGGACCGCTGCCGCACGCCGTACTACATCCAGGTCGACGAGGACATGCTGCTCCGTCCGCACGCGGTGCGCACGCTCGGCGACCGGATCAAGGCCGCCCCGCCCGAGGTCGCCCTCGTGGTCGCGTGGCTCTGGGACGACCATCTCGACCGGTGCGTGCAGGGCGTGAAGGCGTTCCGCCACGCGGTGGTGAGCCGCTATCCGTTTGCCGACGTGCAGTCGTGCGAGAAGGACCAGGTCCGGCGGATGGCCGCCGATGGGCATTCGATCATGCGGCCGCCCGAGCGGTCTCCCGACCGCGACGACCGGGGCGTTCTCGGGATCGAGTGCGGCCCGACCGACCCGTCGTCGGCGTTCGAGCGGTACGCCACGCTCGAGCAGCGCCGCGTCCGCAACCCCGACAAGCTCGCGTGGTTCGCGCCGTACGCGGTCGAGTTCTTCCGACGCTTCCGCGAGGATCCGTCCGAGATGAACCTGATGTCGCTGCTCGGCGTGCTCGCCGGCCGGCGGACCGCGGCCGACGAGCGGCTCGGCGAGAAGGACTTCCGCACCTACGACTCGCTGCCCGGCCTGCGCGAGGCCCTCGCGTTCCGGTCCGGCTGCCCGGCGCCGGTCGCGCCGCCGGCGACGATCGTCCTGCCGCTCCGGTCGCAGCGCGACGAGTGGCTGCGGGTCGCCGTCGAGTCCGCCCTCGCGCAGACCGTCCCGGCCGAGGTGATCGTGGTGACCTCGCCATTCACCCCGATGTCGAATCGCGCGGTGCTGGCGATGGCGACGGCGAACCCGCGGCTCGTCATCGTCGAGCG
>JBEIUL010000074.1:0-8543 GCA_040374395.1 Phycisphaeraceae bacterium | reverse complement strand
TGAGCCACGCCCCGCGGATGTCGCAGACCGCGGCGATGCTCGTCGACAGCTTCGAGCCCGAGGGCTTCACGACGCTCGCGAAGGACTCGATCTTCATGATGCCGCACCTCGGCGTGCTCGCGAGCGTGCATCCCGAGGCGGCGATGCACGTCTTCGAGCGCGACTGCCTGGTGATCCTCGGCACGTGCGTCGCGGCGAGGGGCCAGGGCAAGTCCGGCAAGCCGTGCTTCTCGTGGAAGCTCTCCGCGCGATCCGGTCCGCAGCAGGGCACGGTGGCGTTCGGCGACCTCGCCCGCGTGCCGCTCGCCCTCGGCGAGACCGCCGAGCTCGAGGTCACTCCCGATAGGGGCTTCGACGTGGGCGGCGGGCCGGGCAAGACGGTGCGTCGCGAGGTGAAGGGCGGCGAGGTGGGTCTCGTCCTCGACGGCCGCGGCCGGCCGCTCGCGCTGCCCGAGGATCGCGAGACCTGCCGGGCGACCGTCGATCGCTGGGCGAAGGCCATGGACCTGTACGGGAGCGACTGAACGATGGCCAAGGCCTACACGCCCGGACTCAAGGTTTCCGCCCGCTCGCGGGTCCGCGTGCGGCGCTCGCTTCCGGTCACGGGCGAAACTCTTGTGACCGTCGGACGGACGGTCGGCGCCGAGGAGATCGTCGCCCGCACCTTCACCGAGGGCGAGGTCACGCCGGTGAACCTCGCGAACCTGCTCGGCTGCCCCGCGGGCGACGTGCCGGGATGCCTGTTGAAGAAGGTCGGTGATGCGGTGGCCGCGAACGAGGTCGTCGCCCGCACCAAGGGCATCTTCGGCATGATGAAGAAGGAGGCGGCGGCGCCGGTCGCGGGCACGATCGAGAGCGTCTCCGGCACGACGGGCCAGATGATCCTGCGCGGGGCGAAAGTCCCGGTCGAGGTGAAGGCGTATCTCGCCGGCGAGGTCGTCGAGGTGCTGGCGGGCGAGGGCGCGGTGATCGAGGCGACCGCGGTCTTCGTGCAGGGGATCTTCGGCATCGGAGGCGAGACCTCCGGGCCGATCCGCGTCGCGTGCCGCACGCCCGACGAACGGCTGGATGCGGCCCACCTCAAGCCCGAGCACCGCGGAGCGATCGTGATCGGCGGGGCTCGCGTGACCGCCGAGGCGATCGTGCAGGCCCGGAAGATCGGCGTCGCGGCCCTGGTTTCCGGCGGCATCGACGACGCCGACCTGCGGGACGTGCTCGGCTACGACCTCGGGGTCGCGATCACCGGCTCCGAGCGGATCGGCCTGACCTTCGTGATCACCGAGGGTTTCGGCGACATCGCGATGGCGGCCCGCACGCACTCCCTGCTGGTCGCGCAGGAAGGTCGCCATGCCTCGGTGAACGGGGCCACGCAGATCCGCGCGGGCGTGATGCGGCCGGAGATCCTCGTGCCGATCGATGGATCGGGCGACGCACCCCCCGCCGGCGGCCCGGCCGCGGGCGAGCTTTCCCCGGGAACCCCGGTGCGGATCATCCGCGACCCGTGGTTCGGCCGTCTCGGGACGGTCGCCGCCCTGCCGCACGAGCCGCGGGTCCTCGAGTCGGGCTCGAAGGCCCGCGTACTTGAGGTTCGGCTCGATTCCGGCGACAGTGTCACGGTCCCGCGTGCGAACGTCGAGCTGATCGAGAGCTGAACGACTCTTCCCTCATGCGATGCCACAGCCGATTCCTCCGACTCGTCGCCCTTTTCGGGGCGATCGCGTCGGCGGGGGCGGCGACCGCCGAGGTCAAGGTCACCGACGTTCCCGGCGACGGCGGAACCGCCCTGAAGGTGACGTGGGCCGGTGAATCGCCAGCGCCCTCGCTCGCGACGTGGGCGGTGGAACGCACGCGGACCGACAAGGAGATCCGTGACGCGCGGGTCGAGACCGCGGACACGGCCTTCAAGGCGGCTCGCAAGGCCGGAGAGTCGATCGAAAGCGCGAAGGCCGCGGCCGAACGGGCGATCGATGGGCTTGACCTCTCGTGGCTTCGCGTCGACGAGATCTCGGCCGACGCCGATCCCGAGCTGGTGATCGGCGACCTCGAGCCGGATGCCGAGTACGGGATCCGGATCCTCGGGCTCGACGGCGGCAAGGCGAAGATCGCGGAAATCGGGTTCAACGCGAAGGTGAAGCCGCAAGCGAACCTGGTCGCATGGGAGCGGGTTCCCTTCGGGGCGATCCTCGGGCTCATCTCGGCGATCGTCATCATCGCGATCGTCGCGGCCCGCCACGGCGTGGTCATGAGGATCCGCAAGATCGCCGCCCTCGAGGCGATCGACGAGGCGGTCGGCCGGGCGACCGAGATGGGCCGGCCCGTGCTCTTCGTGCCCGGCATCCAGGACATGAACGACCTCCAGACCGTCGCGGGCATCACCGTGCTCGGTCGGGTGGCGAAGGTCGCCGCCGAGTACGACGCGGCGCTCGAGGTCCCGACCAGCCGATCGCTGGTGATGACCGCGGCCCGCGACACCGTGCAGGCCGCGTATCTCGCCGCCGGCCGCGGCGACGCCTACCACGCCGATCGCATCAACTACATCACCGACGAGCAGTTCGGCTACGTCGCGTACCTCGCGGGCACGATGAACCGCGAACGGCCGGCGACCTGCCTGTACATGGGCGCGTTCTACGCGGAAAGCCTGCTGCTGGCCGAGAACGGCAACTCGATCGGGGCGATCCAGATCGCCGGCACCGCCGAGAGCTCGCAGCTGCCCTTCTTCGTCGCGGCGTGCGACTACACGCTCATCGGCGAGGAGTTCTTCGCGGCGAGCGCGTACCTCTCGGGCGAGCCGATGCAGCTCGGCAGCCTCTTCGGCCAGGACCTCGTGAAGATCGCCTCGATCGCCCTGCTGGTCATCGGCGTCGCGGTCGCGACCGTCGGCTCGATCGCGGGCTGGGCGAACGTGCAGGACACCATCGGCGGATTCCTCGGGATGCTCGGAAGCTGACGCCCCGCAGACGCGCCCATGAAGCGATCGATCCCCATCCTCATCGCGTCGCTCAGCGGCATGGTCCTCGTGCTCGCGTTCTTCTCGCCGCGGACCGAGAGCTGGTCGGAAGCCGTCGTCGACTGGTTCAACGTGCTCGCCGCGATCGCGTTCATCCTCGGCGCGGGCAGCCTGCTCAAGGTCCAGCTCGTGAAGATCTCGTCGCGAAGTCCGGGCTGGGCGTACGCGGCGATCACCCTCGCCGCCTTCCTCTTCACGCTGCTCGTCGGGCTGTTCAAGGTCGGCACCGTCCCCTCCGACAAGTTCCCGACGCACGTCTGGACCGGCGACTACGAGGCGCCGCAGGCGACCTTCGGCTGGATCTACCTCTACGTGATGAGCCCGCTCACCGCGACGATGTTCGCGATGCTCGCCTTCTACGTGGCCAGCGCCGCGTTCCGGGCGTTCCGGGCGAAGAACCTCGCGGCGATCCTCCTGCTTTCGGCGGCGTTCCTCGTGCTGCTCGGCCGCACCGCCGCCGCGGGCTTCCTGACCGGCTGGTTCCCCGAGCCGCTCGAGGCCCTCAAGCTCGACAACCTCGTCGACACCATGCTGGTCTACGTCGGCACGCCGGGCAGCCGGGCCATCGTGATCGGGATCGCCCTCGGCGTGGCGGCGACGTCGCTTCGCGTGCTGCTCGGGCTCGAGCGGCCGTATCTCGGCGGCGGCGGAGGGAACGGCTGACGTGATCCGCTTCCTGCAGAACCTCGACCGCCGCTGGATCTTCCTCGCGATGGGGCTCGCGGTGGCGGTCCCGATCCTCCTCCAGCTGCGTTTCCCCGAATCGGTCGGCAGCAAGGCCCGCGACACGTTCGCGGCGATCGAGTCGCTGCCGGAAGGATCGAAGGTCCTGCTCTCGTTCGACTACGACCCGGCAAGCGAGGGCGAGCTGCAGCCGATGGCGAACGCGTTCGTCCACCACGCCGCGTCGCGCGGCCACAAGCTCTACTTCATGGCCCTCTGGCCGCTCGGTTCGCAGAAGGTGAAGGAGACGGTCGACGCGATCCTCAAGCCGCACCATCCGAGCTACGTCGAGGGCCGCGACTACGTCCTGCTCGGCTTCAAGGCGGGCAACGAGGGCGTGATCAAGGTGGCGACGACGTCGCTCCCGCAGGCGTACCCGACCGTCGACGGCGGCTCGCAGTTCGGCGAGGTGCCGATGCTCGCGGGCATCTCGAACCTCTCGGCGATGGATCTCGTGGTGAGCGTGAGCGCGGGCTATCCGGGCACGAAGGAATGGGTGCAGTATTTCGTGAGCGCCTTCCCCGGCGAGCGGCTGGTCTCCGGCACCACCGGCGTGCAGGCCGTCAACTTCTATCCGTACTACCCGAAGCAGATCGTCGGGATGCTCAGCGCGATCAAGGGCGCGGCCGAGTACGAGGTGCTGGTGAACGAGAAGTATCCGGGCGGTGACGGGAAGCCGATTCCCCTGCTGCTCGAGGGCCAGCGGCGGATGGGCCCGCAGCTCACGGCGCACCTACTGATGATCGTGCTCATCCTGCTCGGAAACCTCGTCTACTTCGTGACCCGCGGTTCGGACGCCCGGGGAGGTCGCCGATGAGACCGCGGACCTCGCTCGTGGTGATGCTCGCCGGCCTGGCCGGACTGCTGCTGGTCGCGTGGATGCGGCCGCACGGCATGGGCAAGGCGTACGTGAGGACGGTCGAGAAGAGCTTCGTCGAGGCCGAGATCGCCCCGCCGATCGGGGCGGATGCCGACGAGACGCCGACCATCGCGTGGTTGGCTGCCGACGATCCGCGACTCGCCGACGGCGAGGCGAAGGCGGTCGCGGGTCGCGCGCCGGTCGGATGGACCGAGCACGAGCCGGTCACGGCGACCGAGGCGTGGGAGACGCTCGCCAAGGACCCCACGGCGCCGGTCGCGCTCAGCGGGCGCGATACGATCGGCCTCTGGTTCGCCGCATTCCTCACGCTGGCCATCCTGTCTTTCCTGCTCGGCGACAACCCGATCTACAAGGTCGCCGAGTCGATCCTGATCGGCGTCTCGGCGGCGTACTGGATGACGCTCGGGTTCTGGTCGACGATCGTCCCGAACCTGCTGAAGCCGCTCGCGCCCGGGGCGGTCCGTGAATGGGCCCTGCCGTCGATTCCGGCCGACGCGACGACCGAGTGGACGGCCCTGATCCCGCTGGTCCTCGGCGTGATGCTGCTCTGGCGGCTCGCCCCGCGCGGCGGCTGGATCGCGACCTGGCCGATCGCCTTCATCGTCGGGACCACCGCCGGCCTCAAGCTCATCTCGTTCACCCAGGCCGACCTGCTGGCCCAGCTCTCGGCGTCGGTCGTGCCGCTCTGGGTCACGGCCGCCGACGGCACGCCGCGGATCGGCGAGTCGATCGGAAATCTCGTGCTGGTCGTGTCGCTGATCTCGGTCCTCGTCTACTTCCTCTTCTCGGTCGAGCACCGCGGGATCGTCGGCGGCGTCTCGCGGTTCGGCGTGTGGGTGCTCATGATCACCTTCGGCTCGGCCTTCGGCTTCACGGTCATGGGCCGCATCACGCTGCTCGCCGAGCGGTTCGGGTTCCTCTTCGACGACTGGCTGTGGCTGGTCGATCCGAACGGGAACCACGATCCGGCGGCCCTCGCGAACGCCGCCGCCGTCGTCTCGGCCCTTTCGGGCGCCTGAGCCGGCTCACGAGATTCGACAAGAAAAAAGTCGGCGTTTTCGGGAGGGGGCAAAACCGGCCTTAGAGTCCGGCCCGCTCGAGGGAGCGGATCCCGCGGCGAGGCGACCGGCGTTCGGTCGCGCGTCCCGGGATCGGGTTGGTTCAAGCTTCGGCAAGGGGAACGCGATGCGTAACAGGCATGCGGGCGCGATGACGTGCGCCCTGGCGGTGGCGACGGCTCACGCGGCTTCGGCGGACGTGGTGGCGAACTGGAACTTCAACGGCTTCATGCCCGACTCGGGCGTGGTCCAGGCCTCGGTCGGAAGCGGAACGTTCGACTTCCGCGGCGTGACCGCCGGGGCGTCGGCGATGGGCGGCACGCTGCTCAACAGCCTCGCGGGCACGCTTGCCGGCGAGTCCTTCGCGGTGACGGGCGGCGCGTACAACGGTCGGTACGTGCAGATCGACTTCAACTCGGGGGGCCAGGCCGACCTCGCGCTCTCGTTCGCGACCCGACGGAGCGGCACCGGGTTCGCGAACGACCGGGTCGACGCCTTCCTCGCGGGAGCGTGGACGACGATCGCGAGTTTCAGCCCGTCCAGCACCGACTGGTCCGTGGTGAGCGTCGATCTCGCCGCGGCCGGGGTCGGCGCCGGCGGCGCTTCGCTCCGGATCTACATCGACGGCGCGACCTCGTCGCTCGGCAGCGTCCGATTCGACAACCTGTCGGTGACCGGCACTCCGGTGCCCGGACCCGGTGCCCTGTCGGTGGCCGCGATCGGCACGGCGATGCTCGGTGGCCGCCGCCGTCGGACCGGCTGACTCCCGACTCCGCTCGCGTCCAGGGACGGCGCGGGTGGCACGGACGTGCCGGTGTCCCGCGGAAGCGAAGGGTTGGCTGCTTCCGCGGGCGCCGGCCGTCCGACCGGCCGGCGGCGATCGGCGATTCAGCCCCTAAGGGCGGCGGTGACCCGGGCGAGGTCCGTCACGAGGTCATCGACCCGACGGGCGATCTCGGCCGAGGGCTGCCCCTCCGGGAAGTCGTTAGGCGTCGCGTAGACGAAGCGAGGCATGAGGTGAGTCCGGAAGTCGAGCATCAGGCCGTTGGCAAGCGGAAGGACCGACATGTGCGCCGACCGACCGCCCGCCGCGACCAGGAATCCCGCGACCTTGCCGACCCATGCCTTGCCCGCATGTTCGATCGCACCCTTGGCGCTGGCCGACGGGAGATAGTTGTAGATTCCAAGCGCCATCAGGATGCCGTCGGCGCGGGCGACTTCCTCGTGCAGGCGACGGGCGCCGTCGGACACGGTCGAGGAGTCGCCATCGCAGGTGGGAAGGTCGAGATCCCGGAGGTCGAGCATCCGCACCGCGAAACCGGCGGGAACCGGAAGGTGCGCGAGTTCGGCTGCCCCGGTATGGCCCGATCCGACCCCTTCTCGGGACGGAATGGCCTCGCGGCTTCGCGTCGCCGGCGGAGTGACCGCCATGGCCGCCAGTCGGTCGTGCGCGATTCGGGCCAGAGACCGGCTCCGGCTGCCCGGGTTGAGGCTGGTGCTGATGACAAGGAGATTCACGTGGGATGTCCCGATTCAATCATGGGGAGGAGACGGACGAATGCGAGGGGCACAGGACTCAAGACCGCATCGTACGGGACCGAACGCACGGACCGGCTTGCGTCGCACGGCGCTGCCACAAGAGCTTTGACTCGATCAGTACGGCCATTCGGCACGACAACCCCGTCAAGGTCCGACTCCCCCGGTCGCATCACCGGCTCGAGTTCCATTCCGGATACTGCGTTCGGGGATTCAGCGGCGCCCATCTCGATCCGGGCTGCTGGTCCCGGCCGAAAGGCAATACCTAGCATCCTCGCCCCGGGATCGGTTCGGGCCGATCCACCCTGCGTGCGAAGGAAACGAGTCATGGCCGACGGTTCGAGTCTGGGAACGACGTGGTCCGATCGGATCGCTTTTCTCGGGCAGTTCATCCGCCATCCGCGGCAGGTCGCATCGATCGTGCCGAGCACTCGCTTCCTCGAGCGTCGGATCGCGAGGACTCTCGGCCATCGCACCGGTGTGCTTGTCGAGTTGGGGCCCGGAACCGGCGGCATCACCCGGGCGATCCTCGAGCGGCTGCCCGCCGAATCGCGGCTCATCGCGGTCGAGCTGAACCCGATCCTCGCCGATCGGGTCGCACGGATCGCGGACCCGCGCCTGGTGGTCCAATGCGGTAGCGCGGAGGACCTGCCGGAGATCCTTCGCGAGCATCGATGCGAACGGGCGGATGCGGTCGTGAGCGGGCTGCCCTTCTCGACCATCGGGCGACGTCGCGCCAAGCGAATCCTCGATGCGGTCAGCCGGTCGCTGGCGCCCGATGGCGAGTTCATCGCGTACCACATCCGCGGCACGCTCGAGCGCCTGGCCGGATCGCGATTCGAGGCCGTCGAGTCGTCGACGGAATGGCTGAGCCTTCCCCCGATGCGGATCTACCGTTGGCGCAAGGCCACCGGCCGCGCGATGAAAGCCAAGTTCGCGCCGCCGTCGCGGCGAGGCGTACGCCCGGCCCTGGGACAGTCACCGTTCACTTGAAACGCATGATGGGCCCCGGATCCTCGTCGCCGAAAGCGGAATGCACCTCGTAGGAGGTCCCGTCCGGCCGGAGGAACGTCGCGTGCTTGCGCGACCAGCGGACGCAGCGGACGTGCGCCGGAAACTCGGCGTTGGCCCACGCGAGGATCGCCGCGCGATCGAGCCCGTCGGGCGGCAGCTTCTGGATCCAGAAGCCGGGAATCGCCCGGATCGACATCACGACCGGCACGGGCTCGGCCGCCCATGCCTCCCATTCCCGGCGCATCGTCGCGAGTTCGAGACCGCTGATCGAACGGACGGTCTCGTCGTCGATCCCGAGCGCAGCGGCCGCGCGGACGATGGTCCG
>JBEIUL010000091.1:0-7858 GCA_040374395.1 Phycisphaeraceae bacterium | reverse complement strand
GGTCGCTGTCGGCCGATGCGAAGTCGCGCCCGAACCACGAGGTTTCGGCCGACGGCACGGTGCTCGTCAAGAACCTGCTCAAGTCGACCGTCGCCGCGAGCACGCACGAACTCATGAAGGAGGGCATCGACTGGTGCCTCTCCGTCTTCATCGACAACTCGGGCGTCGTCGCCTTCGATGACGAGCACGCGGTCTGCTTCAAGTGCGAGACGCACAACCGACCAAGCGCGATCGAGCCCTACGGCGGCGCCGCGACCGGTATCGGCGGCTGCATCCGCGACGTGATCGGCACAGGACTCGGAGCGAAGCCGATCGCCGCGACCGACGTCTTCTGCGTCGCCCCGCCCGACGTCGCCGAGGTGCCCGCGGGTTGCCTCGATCCGCGGCGGGTGCTCACGCAGGTCGTGGCGGGCGTGCGCGACTACGGGAACCGGATGGGGATTCCCACGCTGAACGGCGCGGTGTGGTTCGACGACGCCTACGTCGGTAACCCGCTCGTCTACTGCGGCTGCATCGGGCTCATGCCGCGGTGGGCGGTGAAGGGCCGCGTCGAGAAGGGCGACCGCATCGTGGCCCTCGGCGGACGTACGGGCCGCGACGGCATCCACGGCGCGACGTTCTCGAGCGCCGAGCTCACCGACAAGCATGCGGACGAGTTCAGCCACGCGGTGCAGATCGGCAACGCGATCACCGAGAAGAAACTGCTCGACGCGGTGATGGCCCTGCGCGACGCCGAGGGCGGATGCCTGTATCGCGGCATCACCGATTGCGGTGCGGGCGGCTTCTCGAGCGCCGTCGGCGAGATGGCCCGCGAGCACGGGGCGACGGTGCATCTCGAGCGGGCGCCGACGAAGTACGACGGCCTGTCGCCGACCGAGGTCTGGATCTCGGAGGCGCAGGAGCGTCTCGTGCTTGCGGTTCCCGCCGAGAACCTCGAGCGGATCGCCGCGACCTGCGCCGACCATGGCGTCGAGTGGTGCGAGCTCGGCGAGTTCGGGTCGGCGGGCGGCGACCTCGTCCTGCTCTGGCACGGCACGGAAGTCGGGCGGCTGTCGGACCGTTTCCTGCACGGGGCGATCCCGATGCCGGTGCGCGAGGCGACGTGGGACCCGGCGTGGGCGGCACAGTCGCGGGCCACGACGCGGCAGCCGAAGTTCGCCGCGGGCGGGCGGTTCCGCCTCGGCGGCGACCCGGCCGACATGCTCAAGGTGCTCGATGAGCTGCTGGGCCACCCGAACCTCGCGAGCAAGGCGTGGATCATCCGCCAGTACGACCATGAGGTGCAGGGCGGCAGCGTGCTGAAGCCGCTGGTCGGAGTCGACATTCCCGGCAGTGGTGGCGGGCCCGGCGACGCGGCGGTGATCCGTCCGAAGGCCGGCAGCTCGCGGGCCCTCGCGATCGCGAACGGCCTCGCGACCGGTCTCGCGGCCGACCCGTACGTCATGGCGATCGCGGCGATCGACGAGTGCGTGCGGAACCTCGTCTGCGTCGGGGCCGACCCGACCCGCATCGCGATCCTCGACAACTTCTGCTGGCCGAGCTGCAAGGACCCGCGGAACATGGGGGCCCTCGTCCGGGCGGCCGAAGGCTGCTACGACGCGGCGAAGGCCTACCGCACGCCGTTCATCAGCGGCAAGGACTCGCTCAACAACCAGTTCGTGACCGAGAGCGGTCGCGTGATCCAGATCCCGCCGACGCTGCTCATCTCGGGCTTCGCCCCGGTCGAGCGCGACGATCGCGCGGTCTCGATGGACGCGAAGCGGTCGGGCACGCGGCTGGTCGCGGTCGGCGTCACCTCGGGGCGGCTCGGCGGGTCGCACTTCTCGCTCGTCGCGGGCGTCTCCGGCGCCGCGGCGGCGCTGCCCGAGCCGTCGCTTTCGGCCGGACCCGCGGCGGCGGCGGCGGTGGCGAGGGCGATCGCGGCGGGCCTCGTGCTGTCGGCCCACGACTGCTCGGACGGCGGCCTGCTCTGCGCCGCGGCCGAGATGGCCTTCTCGGGCGGGCTCGGGCTCTCGCTTGACCTCGCCGCGCTGCCGGTCGACGGCACACCGAGCCTCGCGGCCCGCTGCTTCGCCGAGGACCCGTCGCGGTACCTTCTCGAGGTCGCCGAGGAGTCGCTGCCGCGGCTTGGCGAGGCGCTCGGCGGCGTTCCCTTCGCGGTGATCGGCACGTTCAACGCCGACCCGGCGCTGCGGCTCGTCGACGGCGCCGCGTCGGCCGAGGTTCCGGTCGCCGCGCTCGCGGCCCGCTGGTCGGGAGGACTCTCATGGTGAGCATGCAGGAAGAGACCTTCGGCTACTCGCCGCGGGCCCTCGTCATCACCGCTCCGGGCATCAACTGCGACCTCGAGCTGTGCGACGCGTTCGCGCTCGCCGGCGCGACCGTCGAGACGGAACTGCTCTCGCGGCTCGCCCGCGACCCGTCGCGCCTCGATCGCGTCGAGCTCATCGGACTGCCCGGCGGCTTCAGTTACGGCGACGACATCGCCGCCGGCCGCATCATGGGGCAGCTCATCCGGCAGACCATCTATCCGGCGCTCGCCGCCGCGATCGAGCGCGGGGTGCCGATGATCACGCCCTGCAACGGCTTCCAGATCGCGGTGCAGGCGGGGCTGCTGCCCGGCCCCGCGACCGGGGCCCGCTGGCCCGAGAGGCCCGCGATGCCGACCGTCGCGCTCACGCAGAACGCGACCGCGCGGTTCAACGACATCTGGACGCGGGTCGAGATTCCCCGCGACACGAAGTGCGTCTGGACCCGCGGCCTGCGGTTCGCGGCGGGAACCGACCTGCTGCCGTCCGCGCACGGCGAGGGCCGCCTCGTCGCCGACGACGAGACGATCGAGTCGCTTCGCGCGAACGGCCAGGTCGCCGTGCGGTACGCCGAGGGTGACAACTTCAACGGCTCGCTCGACCGCATCGCCGGCATCTGCGACCCGAGCGGCCTCGTGTTCGGCCTGATGCCGCACCCCGAGCGATACACCCGCTGGACGCAGCATCCGCGCTGGACGCGGCTGCCCGCCGCCGCCCGGCAGGGCTTCCCGCCGGGTCTCGCGATGTTCCGCAACGCCGTCGCGCACGTCGCGGCGGCCCGCGTCTGATTCCGAAGGGATTCCCATGGCCACCGCCGCACCCACGCCCGTCCGCAAGACCGGAACGCTCCGCTGCGGCGTGATCGGCGTCGGCCGCATGGGCCGCCACCACGCCCGGCTCTACACGCAGATCGAGGGGGCCGACCTCGTCGGCGTCGTCGATCGCGACCCCGAGCGGCGGAAGGGCATCGTCGAGCAGTACGGCGGCAAGGGCTTCGACACCGTCGACGAGCTCATCGCGGCGGGCGTCGACGCGGTGACCATCGCGACGCCGACGATCCATCACCGTGCCGCGGCCGAGAGGCTGCTCGACGCGGGCGTCGCGTGCCTGATCGAGAAGCCGCTCGCCCCGGACGTGCGCGAGGCCGAGGCCATTCGGGCCGCCGCCGCCCGCAGCGGGGCGGTGCTGCAGGTCGGCCACGTGGTCCGCTACGACCCGGTGATGGTCGCGATCCGGGCGATCGAGGGCCTCACGCCGCTTTTCATCGAGATCGACCGCGTCTCGCCCATGACCTTCCGCTCGGTCGACGTGGGTGTCGTGCTCGACATGATGATCCACGACCTCGATCTCCTGCTCATGCTCATCGGCCGCGAGCCCGAGGAGATCCACGCGAACGCGGTGAGCGTGCTGGGCGAGGCCGAGGACGTCTGCAACGCACGGCTGACCTTCCCGCCGAACGCCTCGGGCGTCCGGTGCGTCGCGAACGTGACCACCAGCCGGCTGGCCCTCAAGACCGAACGCAAGATCCGCATCATCAGCGAGAGCTGCTACGTCTCGGCCGACTTCGTCGAGCGGAAGGGCACCGTGGTGCGGAAGACCGCCAACGACGAGAAGATCCACGAGGTGCGCGAGCTGCTGAAGCGCGGCGAGGACCTCTCGGGCATGAACTACCTCGAGCTGGTGCAGATGGATCCGCTCGCGGTCGGCCAGGGCGAGCCGCTGCGTTTGCAGGCCGAGGACTTCCTCGACGCGGTCCGCACCGGCCGCCGCCCGTTCGTCGACGCCGAGGCCGGCTTCGCCGCGGTCCGGACCGCCGAGCGGATCGTCGCCGCCGCGAAGGCCGCCGGCGCCCGCATGGTCTGAACCTCCAGGAGCGATCGATGGCCGCGAAGCCTTCCCCGACCCCGCCGGCGATCCGGGGCATGATCGGTTCGCACCTCTCGATCGCCGGAGGGATGCACCTCGCGATCGAGGAGGCCCTCCGCCTCGGCCTCGACTGCGTCCAGGTTTTCACCAAGAACCAGCGGCAGTGGAAGGCCCCGCCGCTCAAGGACGACGAGGTCGCGGCGTGGAAGAAGGCCATCGCCGCCGCCGGCTGGACCGACCTGCCGGGGCGGACGGTCAGCCACAACTCGTATCTGGTGAATCTCGCCTCGCCCGACAAGGACGGCCGGGCGAAGTCGATCGCCCTCCAGCGGGAGGAGACCGAACGTTGCGAGCGGCTCGGGATCGCCTATTGCGTCGCCCATCCCGGGGCCCATCTGGGCACCCCGCGGCCACCGAAGGAGCCGAACGTCCTCGGGAAGCCGCCTTCGGGCGACGAGCTGGCCGGGCTGAAGCGGATCGCCGAGAGCCTCGACCGGATCCATGCCGCCACCAAGGGCTTCCGCACGGTGACCTGCCTCGAGAACACGGTCGGCAGCGGGACCAACCTCGGATACGACTTTGGGCACCTGCGGGCCATTCGCGACCTGGTCCGCGAGCCCGAACGGGTCGGTTTCTGCTTCGACACCTGCCACGCCACGGCCGCCGGGTACGACCTGAGCACGCCGAGGGCCGCCCAGGCGACGCTCGAGGCGTTCGCCGAGGCCTGCGGGAAGGCCAACCTGCGGGTCTTCCACTTCAACGACTCGAAGGCCCCCCGGGGATCCCGCCGCGATCTCCACGCCCACATCGGGGAGGGCGCCTGCGGAATCGAAGGTTTTCGGTCCATCCTTGCTGATGCCGACTTCGCCTTCGTGCCGAAAATCCTCGAGACGGCCAAGGAAGACCATCCCTCGGGCGAACCTTGGGACGCGGTCAACGTCCGCACGTTGCGGTCGCTGGTGGCCGAGGAACCCGTATGCGCACCGAGCACGCGCCGCAAGGCCAGCCCATCGAGGAGTTCCTCCTCGCCGCCACGCTCCTGACCGCCATCGCCGCGGTCTGGGCGATGCCCGGCTGCGAAACGGCCCAGCGTGCTCAGCCGGGACCCGCCCCGGTCGCTGCCCGACCGACCCCCTCCAGCCCGCTTGAGCCCTCGGACCCGACCCCCGAGGAGGCCGCCCGCATCGACGCCGCCCTCGCGGTGGCCGAGGTCGGCGATTACGAGCAGGCTCTCGCGAACTTCCGCGAACTGCTCTCCGAGAATCCGACCCTCACCGACGCCCACCTCGGCATGGCCACCGTGCTCGAGCGGAGCGGCGACCTCGACCGCGCCGAGCGGTCCTTCGCCCGGGCCGCGACCCTCGAGCGCGACAATTTCGTCGCCCAGTCGGGCCACGGCCGGGTGCTGATGGCGCTCGATCGCTACAACGACGCCGTCCGGGCCTGGCACAAGGCCCTCGTGATTCGCCCCGACTCGGTCGAGGCGAACGTCGGCATGGCCATGGCGTTCCTCGGGCTCGACCAGCCCGAGACCGCGGTCAGTTTCGTCGAGCGGGCGGTGCGGACCGACCCCCAGTCGGGCCCGGCCCGCCTCGAGCTCGCCCGGACCTACGAGCGGCTCGGCCGCACCGACGAGGCGATCCGCACCTACGAGATCGCCCTCGAGCTGAACGAGCCGGACGACCTGATCCTGAGTTCGCTCGTGCGGCTCTTCTGCGCCGCGAAGCGGTACGCCGAGGCCGCGAACGCCTCGGAGGAACTGGTGAAGATCTCCCCGAGCCCGAACGCCTACGAGCGGCTCGGCTGGGCCCGCTTCCGCCTTGGAGAGTACGAGAAGTCGATGGCCGCGTACCGCAAGGGCGTCGAGCTCGACCCGAACCACTGGCCGTCGCTCAACGGCGTCGGCACGAACGCGATGAACAAGTGGCTGACCAGCGGCCGCAAGGACGACGGATCGCGGGTCGAGGCCCGCCGCTCGTTCCAGAAGTCGATCAAGGTCAACCCCGACCAGCCCAAGGTCATCGCGATCCTGACCCAGTACCGGCCGTGAGCCGCGGCCGCGGCGGCGCGATACGCTTCCGCCATGGCCAACGAGATCCGCTCCGACCTGCTCGAGTTCTTCGATTCGCCGACCGATGCGCCGTTCGTCATCGAGCACGTGAGCGAGGAGTTCACCTCGGTCTGCCCGAAGACAGGTCATCCCGATTTCGGGCACGTGACGCTGCGGTACGCACCGGCGGCGGTCTGCGTCGAGCTGAAGAGCCTGAAGCTCTACTACCAGTCGTTCCGGAACGCCGGGATCTTCTACGAGGCGGTGACGAACCGCATCCGCGACGACCTCGCGTCGACGATGAGCCCGCGGTGGCTGCAGATCATCACCGACTGGAAGGGCCGCGGCGGGATCCGCTCGCGGATCATCGCCACCCACGGCTCGGTGCCGGAGGAGTGGCGGAGGGGGTGACCGTGCGGTTGGTCTTCCCGGTGCCTCGGGTGAAGTCCTGCGGCGGGACTCGGCCATGGGAGCGTCGGCTGGAGCGTGACGGGGATGGCGTTCATCGCGGGCCCAACCCGGGGACGGCGGCGGCGCTCATTCAGGGCGGTCGCGGACCGCCCACCCCAGTGACCGGCACGAGGTTCATCGCGCGAAGGACATCGTCATGCGGGACGGAGGACGGATTCCTCGCGGTGATGGCCTGCGAGAACCAACACCGTCCGCGGCGATGGCCGCGACTCAATTCCCGAACATGATCGGCCCGCGCTTCGCCGCCGGCGGCAGGTCGCCGACGGTCGCGGCCTGCTCGGGGGTGAGCAGGGCCTTCAGGTCGCGCATCGCCTTCTCGTTGGCCTCGCTGAGCTCGAAGCGGAGGCGCTGCTGCGTTTCCTGCTGGGTGATCAAGAGCGGCATCTGGTTCTCGCCCTCCTTGGCGGAGGACGCCTTGGCGACGAGTTCACGCGAGGACTTCACCATCTCGCCCGTGATGCGCCGCCATTCCGATTCCCAAGCCCGGCGGGCGGCGGCGATCGCCTCGCGATTGGCCGGGGCGAGGTCGGGCAGCTCGAGGGCGGCGTCGAAGCGGGGGCCGGCGCTCCGCGGGTCGCGGAAGAAGCGGGGGTAGGCGGCGCGGTCGACGGCGTCCTGGAGCGAGAGACGCGACGCCTCGTCGGGCAGGGCGGCGACCGTCGCGGCGACGCTCGCCTCGAGCGCGGTGCGGACCGCGGATTGCGCCGCGTTCATCTCGCGTTGGGCCGCCTGCTGCCGCTCCATGGCTTCCGCATCGGGCGAGCCGGCGAAGACGGTGGATCGGACCTCGCCACCGGCCTGCGATTCCCGTTCCATCTGCTGCATGAGCCTTTCCTGCTCGATCGCGGCGGTCCGAGCGGCGCTCGCATGTCGCGCGTACGACGACGCGAGCAGCGGCGTCGCCTCGGCGTCGTAGCCGACGAGAAGCGGCTCGAGCGCGGCACGGGCGGGGTCGGGGAGCGACACGTCGGCGACCACGGTCGCGAGGTCGAAGGTCTCGCTCTCGTACATGCCGATCATCCCGAAGACGAACTCGCCCTTCATCGCCTCGCGGTGCACCGAGCGGCGGCGCTCGTTGCCGAGGCGGGCGTTCGAGCCGGCGTCGACCGTGCCGCCGAGCGCCGCCGCCATGTTCGCGAAGAACTCGTCATAAAGGACGAGC
>JBEIUL010000047.1:0-10404 GCA_040374395.1 Phycisphaeraceae bacterium | reverse complement strand
GCCCGGCCCCGCCGGGCAAGAGTCTCTCGCGACATCCGGCGTTCCCGAGCCCGAAAGGTCTCTGTTGTAGTGTTCGCGGGGTCAAAATGCACGCGACGCATAAACGCCGAGCGGTCGTTTCGCGGTTTGCTCATAAACGCGAGACCGGAGTCGCGCGACTCATGAACGGCAGGCGTCGCCAGCACCTCCGCCATGAGCTGGCGAATGCCGTGACTGGGACACCTCCGCTGGCCGACCGGACTGGCTGAAAGTCTCTCCGGGTCTCTCCGCGGGAGGGTGCCGGGTTAAGACTGGGTCGGGCCCGCTGGAGCGTTCACTACCCCCGGGGTCGGGAGCGCTGGGGCGGTACGAACCTATGCGATCTCCTCGGGGGGGCCGCGTGAATACCACCCTCAACTTGTCTCGGTAGCCGGGTCCGCTACACCACACGGCTAGAGCCGGATCATTCCCGCTCATTGATCCGACCAAACGCCCGCGGCTGGCAGCGTCCGGCAACCGGAACGCACCACCTCAGCCCGGCGCCCGCGGCGACGCCGCGGATCAAGGAGGCCGGATGACCGCGATCGCGGAGAGGTTCGACGTCGGCCAGGAACGGGCGAGGCTCGAGGGCATGCACATGGCGGATCTGCGCCGGCTCGCCAGAACGGCGTGCGGGTACGAGTCGCGGACCCGGAACCGGCACTACCTCATCCGCCGCATCCTCTGGTCGCTGCAGGCGGCGGCGAGGGGCGGGCTGAGCGAGCGGGCCACGGCGCTGGTCCAAAACCTGGTTCAAGACCTGGCCCACGGCGACGACGTCCGGGCGAGGCCGCGGCGAGCGGTGGCACCCGGGGTCGAGGCCGCGACGCCCGCACCGGCGGTCGCAGCGGCGGCCACGCCGACCCGCGACGAGCGGCTCCCCCGCCCCGGCCACGCGATCGTGCGGCGGTACCAAGAGTTCAAGGGGGCGAGACGCTGCGGGTCATGGTCCTGTCGAAGGGCCTCGAGTGCAAAGTTCAGGTTGGCGGCGACCGCTACGACTCGCTGTCGGCCATCGCGAAGGCGTTAAAGTGAAATGTTGGCGGCTCGCACGTGAACGGGTTCCGGTTCTTCAAGCTGCTGAAGGTGGCCGCGTGATCAAGCCGCGAAGGACCCGGGAGACGGAGCGCACGGGGCGGGCCGAACGCACGGCGGTGCGCTGCGCCGTCTACACCCGCAAGTCGACCGAGGAGGGCCTCGACCAGGACTTCAACTCGCTCGACGCCCAGCGGGAGAGCGCGGAGGCGTTCATCAGGAGTCAGGCCCACGAGGGCTGGCGGCTCGTGCCGACCCGCTACGACGACGGCTGGTTCTCGGCAGCGCCTCGCCCGAGGAGCCGCGAGATCGCGCTTGCCAAACGTATCCGTGTGGATACAATCCGGGAGTGATCGAGGTCCTCCAGACCGAAGTCTTCCGACTCTGGCTCGAACGGTTGCGTGACCGCCGCGCTCGCGTGCGCATCGCCGCCCGGATCGTGGCCGTGCAGGAGGGTCACTTCGGCGACTGGAAGGCCATCGACCGCGCCGTCTCCGAACTGCGCGTGCACGTCGGAGCCGGGTATCGAATCTACTTCACGCGTCGCGGCGACACGCTCGTCATCCTCCTCGCCGGAGGCGACAAGCGATCGCAGCGGCGCGACATCGAGACGGCACGACGCCTCGCGGCGGAACTCCGTGACCCCAAGGAGCCAGGACCATGACTTCGAAGCAGCGCACCAGTACCCCCAAGCGGTCGTCCTCCCGTGCCCGATCCGCCGCGAAGCCCCGCAACGATGCGAAGCTGTCCGCCTTCGACGCGGCCAAGTACCTCGACTCCGACGAGGCGGTGGCGGAGTTCATCGATGCTGCGCTCGAGACGGGCGACCCCGCGGTGCTCATCCGTGCGCTCGGTGACGTGGCCCGCGCCCGAGGCATGGCGAAGGTCGCCAAGCGCTCGGGACTCGGTCGAGAGAGCCTGTACAAGGCACTGCAGCCCGCGTCCCACCCCCGGCTGGAGACGATCATGCGCGTCGCGCAGGCGCTCGGCATCCGGCTGCATGCGTCGGCAGCGTGAAGCGGCACCCGGTGAACTCATCCGCCTCTCCCTCCTTCCCAAGCCCTCCGCGAAAGCGGATGGCGACCAAGGCCAAGTCCGGAACCCGCCGCCGTCCCTGCCGCTCGAAGCCAGGCGGGTTTCCGGACACCGCCGGGGGTGGCCGCGTGATCAAGCCGCGAAGGACCCGGGAGACGGAGCGGAGGAGACGAACGGGGCGGAACGAACGGACGGTGCTCCGCTGCGCCGTCCAGACCCGCACGTCGACCGCAGGGCCCTGAGCCTTCAACCGCCACCGATCGGTTCCGTCGCACTGCGATCCGGGTTTCGCGAAACCCACGCCACGGACTGCGACCCGTCGTAACGCCACGGGAAGTACACGAACCGACCTGTCCAAACGGTGAAAGGACCACCATCCGTGCTTCCCCAACCGGCGTCGAAACGTCTATCGAGAGCTGCCTCATCCATGGTCATGGCTTCGACGTCACCCCAGCCTTCGCCGGTGACGGCAAAGGCGCGGTTCAACTCGTCGCGCCAGCAGGTCAGCGAGAGGTTTGACTCGATTTGAGGCATGTCAATCCACCTGCCCCGTGCGGAGCGTGTCGTTGGTTGCGGTACGTGGCATGGGAGCTGCCTCCGGATCGGCTCACGCCGCCCGGTACGGCCGGATCTTCGCGATCGCCTTGGTGCCGCCGGCATCACGGGCGACCTCGAGGTCGTAGCGAGCCTGGAGGTTCATCCAGAACTCGGCGGTGGTCTTGAAGTAGGCCGCAAGGCGCAGCGCCGTGTCCGCGGTGAATGCCCGGGTTCCGTGCACGAGGCGACCGACCCGATCGGCCGGCATCCCGGTGTCCTTGGCGAGGCGGTACATCGAGATCCCGAGAGGCTCGAGGAACTCCTCGCGGAGGATCTCCCCGGGATGGACGGGACGGTGACGGGCGGACCGGGTGCTTGGCATGGTGGGCTCGCTCAGTGGTAGTCGATCATTCGGACGTCGGTCGCATGTCCGTCGGTCCAACGGAACACGATGCGCCATTGGTCGTTCACGCGAATCGAGTGGAATCCCCGAAGGTCGCCCCGCAAGGCCTCGAGGCGGTTGCCCGGCGGGATGCGAAGGTCCTCGACTCCTGCGGCCGCATCGAGAATGAGGAGCTTCCGCAGGGCGGCACGTTGCATCTCATCGGAAAGGCCCTTCACCCGCTCCCGTCCGAACAGGTCTTTCGTGCGGCGATCGGCGAAGCTCTTAATCACGCGTCGCAATAGTAACGCGTGGCGTTAGGTCGTCAAGCGGATTCCGCGAGGAAGACCCGGGATGCGAGAGATCTCGGGCTTGGCCGCTGTCCAGCCCTCCCAAGCGGACTGGAACCCCGGTTTCATCCCGCCAACCGGGTGAGTCCTGTTCTTGAGCGGTCTGAACACGCCCCCGCCGTTCGAAACCCGTACGGCTCCCCCTACTTCCCAAGCCCTCCGCGAACGCGGATGGCATCCAAGGCAAGAGTGACCGCCCCGGCCCAGCGCCGGGGCGGTTGCGTTTCCGGGCGAACGTACGGGCTTTAGCGACAGGCCGTTGCGCGACGCGAGGTCTCGCGGGGTGGGCCCGGGGGAGGTCGCGCCCGGCTTCGCTGGGCAAGAGTCTCTCGCGACATCCGGCGTTCCCACGCCGGAAAGGTCTCTGTTGAAGTGTTCGCGGGGTCAGATTGCACGCGACTCATGAACGGCGGCGGCCACGTCATGGCCAACCGACAAACAACCCGGCCCCCTTTCGGGAGCCGGGTCGGTTGGTGATCGTTGAAGCGAGTCGTCGTCCGCCGCTCAGCGTCGCCGCCGCCGGCTCAGCCCGAGCAGCCCGCACGCCGCGAGGCCGGCCGCGCCGGGCAGCGGCACGCCGCCACCGCCGCCGCCGCTGCCAGCCGGAATCACGATCCCCACGCCGCCCGTGGACTCGTAGGCGGCCGACAGGATCTCGAAGGTGTCCGTGGTCGAGTTCCAGGTCACCTCGATGTAGCCGTAGTACGTGGCGACGTAGTCGTAGAACGAGAAGCCCATGAAGCTTCCGGCGCCGAAGTTCGCCGAGACGCCGGCGTCGTTCCTGACAGGCCCAGCCGAGCGGCGAGTTGGGTACGGACGGACGAGGACGACAGGACGGGCCGAAAGCTCGGCCTTTGCCCGGGATGCCGGAGGCGTGATCGCACCATCGTGGCGCTCTGCGACCGAAAGGGCCTGGGCATCGGCAAGCGACCCCGACCTCCACCGAGAGGACGCTCCCGCCGGACACCGGGCGATCCTGATACCGTCCAAAGCATGAAACCGCAGCCGCTTCCTTCCCGCGCGAACGGTTCGAACCGCGTGGAGGGGGTCGCCCCCCGACCCGAGCCGACCGCGGATGCGGTGACCCGCCGCTCGGCGATCGCGTTCGGTGCGGCGGCGGCCCTCGGGGCGACGGCCGCATCGGGGGCCCGGGCGTCGAGCGGACCGCATCGGAACGCCGATCCCCCATCGGTGAACCTCAAGGGCGATACGATCCGCGGAGCCCTGTCGGGACGCCCGGTGCTCATCCCGCGCGTCGACGAGCCGCCGATGCCGGCGATCGCGCCGGGCGGGCCGGTCTTCGACGGCAAACCGGCACCGGGGTTCGACGCCGCCGCGCTCTCGGCCGGCCACCCCGACGCGTGCAGCCACCGGCGGCGATTCGGCCTGCTCGTTCCCGCGACGAACACGACGATGGAGAGCGAGCTCTGGACGATCCTCGTCCGGAACCGCGACCGCGGGCTCGACGGCGTGGGGATCCACACCAGCCCGGTGCGCACGCCCAGGCCCGACGTCGGTTCGCCGGAGGCATTCGAGCGGTTCAAGCGCGACTTCCTCGGGGGGCTGGCCGACGCGACCGCGATGGCGATGCTGGCCAAGCCGCAGTACCTGATCGTCGGCATGAGCCTCGAGCACCTGGTCGCGGGAATCGAGCCGGTCCGGGCGACGATGGACCGGCTCGCCGAGGGCTGCGACCTGTCGTGGGCGACCTGGCACGACGCGGCGAAGGCGGCGCTCGACCGGTTCCGGGCGAGGCGGATCGGGCTGATCACGCCGTTCGACCGGGACGGGAACGAGTCGGCCTCCCGCCTGTTCCGTGACCTCGGCTTCGAGGTCGTGGCGAGCTTCGGGTTCTGCTGCGCGAACGTGCAGCACATCGCGCACATCCCCGACGAGGCGAAGGAACGGGCGGTCACGGAACTGCTCGCCACCGCGGGCCACCGGCTCGACGCGGTCGTCCAGTGCGGAACCAACATGAGCATGGTGGCCGTCGCCGAGCGGCTCGAGCCGCGGCTCGGCATCCCGGTGCTGAGCATCAACGCGACGCTGCTGTGGTACGCGCTCCGCGAGAGCGGCATCGACGCCCGGGCCCACGGCGCGGGTCGGCTGCTTCGCGAGTTCTGAGGCCGCGGTCGTCGCCGGCGGACCGTCAGCGGGTCGGCCGAACCCGGTCGAGTTCGGTCGTGATCCCGAGCCGCCCGGCCCAGTCCGCGAGATAGGTCCAGTCCAGCGCGTCCTCGCCCTGCACGGCGATCATCGATGCGATGTCGCGAAGATGCTTCGACGAGCCTCCCTCGCGAAAGAATTCGAGCTTCTTCAGGATCACGTCCTCGGGCGATGCGAACGGCTCGAGACGGCCGTCGGGCAATGCGATGCGACGGACGCGTGCGAATCGGGCCTCATCGTGCGGCGTGCCCTTCGCGACGACGATGTCCGCTTTCAGGCCCGACGGCACGTGGATGACATTGAACATCCCCCGGCGACGGGCGGCGTCCACCGCGGCCTCGCGGCTGACATACCACTCCTCGCCGTGGAACGCGTCGGCGAACATCGCGGCCTTCCGCTCGTCCATGCGCACCACGAGGTCGATGTCGTTCGTGAAACGCGGCTCACCGAACACGGTCGAGGCGACCGAGCCCGTGACGAAACGCTCGCATCCGATCCGATCCAGCCGCTCGCCGACCAGCCTCAGCAGTTCGGTGGGCTCCATCAGCCGGTTCCGTCCGTGCCGGACCGGCCGGCCAGGCGCCGGGCGGTCTCGGCGGCGAGCTTGTCCTCCGGCCAATCGGGATGCTGGGCCGCGACTCCGCAGCGCACGAGGGTGACCGCCGAACGCCAAAGCGCATCGAGCGTCGCCAGCCTCGCGCCGGCCGGCTGCGCTCGCAGGACGGCGAGGAGTTCCGGATCGCATCGATCATCGGCGGGATGGGATCGAGCGGGGTGACGCACGACGGGATCATAGCCAGACGTGCCGTCGATCACTCCCCGGAACGCGAGCCTCGGGACGGCTTCGGCGGGGCCGGGCGCACCGGGAAGGGATACGCCCTTGACGGAAGGGGAACGGATCGAGCCCAATCGCACGCGAGCGGCTTCGCGCGACGGATTCTCGAACCTGCCTTCGGTTCCATCACTTCGAACGGGCCTTCGATCGGGGCCGCGATTCGCGGGCTCGCTCGAACGCCGACCCGAACGAGGTTCGACGGGGCCCCGTGATCGGGGCGGTCGCGGGCAGGGTTCTCTCCCGTCCCGGCCCACAGCGGAACGGGTTTCATAGGTCCCTCGGCTGCGGAAACGCCGGCGGATACGCCGATGAACCTCAACCCGTCCGACCGGACGGTTCCCCTCGTCCGACATGCCCCGCCCGAAAAGGCCAACCCGCCCCGTCGCCGCGGCCAACGCGAGTCCACTCGCCGAGGCCGGCGAGATCGCCGCGGGCCTCGTCGATTCGATCGGGGCCGTCCTGAAGGGCGCCGGGAAGACCCCGATCGGGGCCAGTTCGCTCGCGCCGCGGCTCGACTTCAACCGGGTCCTCATCAGCCGGATCCTGAACGCGGTCAAGTGCGACGATCCGCTCGAGGCGCTCCAGCGGCTGCCGGGCCCCGAGTCGCTCCGCGGCTTCGTCACGGGCATGGGCCGCATCGGCGTGCCCGCGACGCGGGTGAAGGCCGCCCTGCGGGTCATCGACCGCTTCGATGCCCTGATCAGCGACCGGTACGGCACGCGAAGCGCGTTGAACGCCGCGATCTGCTCGCACGCGCCGTCGATGCAGCGGCGGCTCGAGCTCGAGAGCCGCCAGCGGGTCTTCGCGGGCATGCGCGAGCTGCGCGGGTTCGAGGCCGAGACGTGGCTCTCGACCAGCGTCGTCTTTCCCCATCGCGAGGATCCGTCGAAGCTGAACGTGCTCCTGCTGCAGGGCTTCATCGGCCTGCGGCAGCTGCGATCGGACTTGCCGATCTACTTCGACTTCATGCTCGTCGGCCGGGGGGGCCCCGAGCCGGAGGCGGTCGCCGACATCCCGACCGCCTCGGTCGGGCTCGAGGACCTCTACACGAATCCTCCCGCCGACACCGAGATCCTCGAGGTCGACGGCCGGAAGGTCTACCGGCTGGCCCAGGAGCAGGTCGGCAAGGATGTCGTCTGCGACATGCTGTCGTTCGTCCGCGTGCCGGGCTTCATGCCCCGGTACGCGAATCCCCAGGGACGCCGCATGGGCCCTTTCGCCCTGATCAAGGCGCCGGTGAAGACGCTGCACTTCGACATCCTCCTCGCGGACGGGCTCGTCGACGGCTCGGATCCCGAGCTGTTCGTCTTCTCGCCCGGCCCGCAGACCGGCGTGAACGTGAACGATCGCGTCAACAGCCTCGATCGGGTGGCGGTGCCCGAACGCGTCGAGGTGGTTCCGCCGGGCCCGGGTCGCTTCGAAGTGCCGGCGGTGCCGAACTACCGCCGGATGCTCGAGCGCATCGCCCGGGCCGCCGGGCAGGACCTCGACGCTATGCGCGTCCACCGCCTGAGCGTCGCGCATCCGCCGTTCGGCTTCGAGTTCGTCAGCACGTTCCGGCTGCGGGCGGCGGCCCGCTGACCGGCTCGGCCGGCGCCGGCCGCGTCTCGCCGAGGGCCGTCGACGACCGGGCAGCCGCGTTCGCGGGCCGCGCGGAGGAACGGCCTGATGGTTGCGAGAGGAAGCAGCGCCTTCACCGCCCCGCGGTGGAACGGGAATGCGTTCACGAGGATTTGCATGTCGGCGGAGTCGCGCTACATCCGCCACGCCAGCGTGATGCGGCTGCCGATCGGCGGATCGCGGACCACGATGCGGAAGCCGTCGAACTCGTCGAGCGGCCGGCCGAGGGTCGCCGCCCCGCGTCGCAGCATCTCGTGGTGCGCGGGTTTCCCGGCCGTGAACGCACGGGGCAGCGACGGCTTCGCGATCGCCTCGGCCGTGGCCTCGAGCGGCAGCCGCATGAGATCGGTCGCCTCGCCGACGGTGGGCACGCGGACGAACGGGCCGAAGAGCGCCGCGGCGGGCTCGCTCGTCCGGCGCACCGAGCGGTGCAGCCACACCTCCAACATCGCATGGGCGATCGGCAGGTCGATCACGAGGCTCAGGTCGCCGCGATCATCGGCAGGCCCCGCGGTGCCGCCGTGCGGCAGGAAGTCGGCGAAGACCGCGCGATAGCCGCGCGGCGGTTCGCTGCCGTCGCCGAGGTACTCGACGACGGTCCCCGGCGGCCGATCGACCGCCCGCACGAGCCCGGCCTCGATCGCAGGATCGGAGAGGTCGGCCACGAGGCTCGGCACGCCGCGACCGCCGCCGGCGCCGCGACCCGCACGGATCCCCTTCCAACCGACATGCCACGCCTGCAGCGAGCAGTGGACCGGCACCGCGGGCCCGGGCCGCAGCCGGCACAATCCCTCGAACTGCGTGACGCCGAAGCTGCCGACGCGGTGCTTCGCGTCGGGCGGGCCGATGAGGTAGGTCCCGAGCAGCGCCTCGGCCCGGACACCGTAGATCTCCTCGTTGGCCTTTCGGGCGGCGGCGCGACCCCGCACCATCGCGAGCGATTCCCGGGCGGTGTCGAGCCCCCCCGCCGCCACCGCCCGCAGCAGGGCGCGGTCGATGCGGGCCGCATCGAGCCGCTCCGCGATCGAGTCGATCGCGGCCTCGAGGGCCCGGATCCGGGTCTCCGGGCACTTCGCCTCGCGCAGTCCCTTCAGGACGAGATTCCACCCGGTGCGGCGGGGCAGCAGCCGCAGCACGGTCGGCGTGTCGGTCGAGGTCGCGATCGTGTAGACCTTCCATCCGAGATCGCGTTTCAGGCCGAGCGCCCGCCCGCAGGCCCGGCCGCCGCTCAGCTCGGGCAGCACGGAGCGCAGGGACTCGCGCAGCGACTCTCGCAACGTCGCGACCAGGCCGGAGACCTCGGCGACGGTCGCGGCGAAATCGGTGGGTTTCTGCGGCATGGGCGGTTCAGCGTATCGGGTTCCGGCGTCCGCCGCGGACAGGACGTGACCGCTCGCGCGAAATCGCCTCGAGCGTCTGCCTCGGACGCCTCTTGCTGGAATCACGCCCAGGCGAAAGTAGACTCGCTCCCGACCCCCGTGAGGAAGTCCCCGTGACTACCGGATCGTCCGGTCGCCTACGTGCGGGTCAACCGTCCCACCGCCATCGAGGAGAACAGAGCAGCATGCATCCCATCCGTCATTCCACGTCGGCGTGTCTCGCCGCGGCTTTCGCGTCGGTCATGACCGGCAGCGCGTCGGCCACGGCCCTGTTCACCACCCTCCATTCGGCCACCTTCTCGCTGAGCTCGCTGAACGGCAGCCCGGTGTCGAGTTCCGCCACGTTCACCGGTCCCACGTCAAACACCGGTGGATCCGTCAGCATGGGCGCCATGACCTTGCCGAACACGGGTGATGCGACGGTCGAAATCGGTGGCATCGGGAGCTTCGACAAGCTCTATATGGACTGGCGCGCCCCGGGCGGCTTCGGCACGTTCGACTTCCAGATGACTTGGGACGTGACCTTCAACTCGAGCCAGGGGGGGGGAGTCAAGCTGGCCATCGATTTCATGGGGTTCGGCTCGCTCTCTGCGACCCCAAACGGGGGATCCGCCGCGGCTCTGGCCATGGGTGACTTCCTCGCCAACGGGCAATACACCATCTCCTGGGCGTGGAGTGAGTCAACTCCCCGTGCCGGCGTCACCGGCCAACTCTGGTTCAGCGAAGCGGCGAGCAGCGGCGGCGTTCCCCTCCCCGGCGCGGCGGGCCTCGCGGCGGCCGGGCTCGTCGGGCTGTCGCGGCGGCGGAAGCGCTAATCGAAGGACGTGCGAACCAGTCAGAACCGACCCGGTCGTCGCCCCGCGGCGCGACCGGGTCGGTTCGTTCACGCGGGGTGATGGAGGGTAGCGAGGGACGAGCGGAGGCGTTCATCACGAGCCCAACCAGCGGACGGCGAGGGCGTTCATAATGGCCGGCCGCAGGCCGGTCTTCCAATTGCCTCGCGAGACATCGAACGCGCGAAGCGTTCATCGCGGGTCCAACCCGCGG
>JBEIUL010000259.1:0-4350 GCA_040374395.1 Phycisphaeraceae bacterium | reverse complement strand
CTGGGCCGACCTCGTGGTCGGCGCGGTGCTCGTGCCCGGCGCGAAGGCCCCGTGGCTCGTGAAGCGGGCCGACCTCAAGCACATGCAGCCCGGCTCGGTGATCGTCGACGTGGCGATCGACCAGGGCGGCTGCGTCGAGACGAGCAAGGTCACGACGCACCGCAGCCCGACCTACGAGGTCGACGGGATCGTCCACTACTGCGTGGGCAACATGCCCGGCGCGGTGGCCCGGACCTCGACCATCGCCCTCACGAACGTCACGCTGCCGTGGGCGATCAGGATCGCCCGCCACGGGCCGGATCGCCTCGCCCAGATGGACCACCACTTCGCGAACGCGATCAACACCAACCGCGGCACGCTGACCAACCAGGCGGTGGCCGAGGCCCACGACCTCGAGTTCGCGCCGCTCTCGGCCTGAGGCCCGCGTGCACGTTCCCGACCGGGTCAACGTCCTGCTGCTCGGGACCGGCGGCCGCGAGCACGCGATCGCGTGGAAGTTGCGGCAATCGCCGCGGCTCGGTGACCTGTGGGTCGAGCCCGGCGCGAACGCCGGCCTCCTCGCGCTCGGTCGCCCCTGCCCCGCCCCGATCGAGGCCCGCCAGTCGTTCCGCCTGAACCGCTGGTGCGACGAGGCGGGCATCAACCTCGTCGTGATCGGGCCGGAGGGTCCGCTCGAGCAGGACTTCGCCACGCTCCTCGCGGCCCCGGGCCGTGCGGTGTTCGGCCCGTCGCGGGCGGCGGCGAGGCTCGAGTGGGACAAGGCCTACGCGAAGTCGATCATGCGGGCGGCGTCGATCCCCACCGCCGAGGGCCGCTCGTTCGACTCGATGGACGCGGCCGTCGCGTACGTGCGAAGCCGGCCGAGCGACGAGGGGATGGTCGTGAAGGCGTCGGGCCTCTGCGCCGGCAAGGGCGTCTTCGTCTGCAAGGACCGGGCGGAGACCCTCGCCGCGGTCGAGCGGATCATGGGGCAGAAGGCGTTCGGCGACGCGGGCGGCCAGGTCGTCATCGAGGAGCGGCTCTCGGGCCAGGAGCTTTCGGTGCTCGCCCTCGTCGACGGCCGGACGATCCACGTGCTCGATCCGGCCCAGGACCACAAGCAGGTCGGCGAGGGCGACACCGGCGACAATACCGGCGGCATGGGTGCGTACTGCCCGACCCCGCTCGCCGACGACCGGCTGCTCGACCAGGTCCAGCGTGAGGTGCTCGTGCCCGCGATCGACGCCCTCCGCCGCGAGGGCGTGGTGTTCCGCGGCGTCCTCTACGCGGGACTCATGCTGACGCCGGGTGGGCCGAAGGTCCTCGAGTTCAACACGCGTTTCGGCGATCCCGAGACCCAGCCCCAACTCGCCCGCCTCCGGGGCGACCTGGTCGAGATCCTCTGGGCGACGGCGACCGGGAATCTCGCCTCGGTCGATCTCTCGTTCGACCCCCGAACCGCGGTCTGCGTCGTGCTCTGCAGCGAAGGCTATCCGGGGCCGATCCGCAAGGGTTTCCCGATCACCGGGATCGAGGACGCCGCCGGTCTCGCGGGGCCGGGCGAGGACCTGATCGTGTTCCAGGCCGGCACCGCCCGCGGCGACGGTCCGGGAGATCCCCCGGTGACCTCGGGTGGTCGAGTTCTCGGCATCACCGCCCTCGCCGCCGACCTGCCGGCCGCCCAGCGGCTGGCGAACCTGGCCGCCGCGGCGATCCGCTTCGACGGTGCGTTCTTCCGCCGGGACATCGGGTGGCGGGTCACTGGCCGAACCGCTGGCGTCCTCCGGTAGGGTCATCCCGTCGACCGAGCCGCCGACGATTCAAGCCCTTGTTGACGATAACGGGGTTGGTACACTCCGCGTTCTTCCGTTTCCGGCCACCATTTTGGTGCGTCCGTTTCGCAGAAGCGACCGTACGCTGAGCGTCTCACGCGGCTTCCGGATCTCCTGCCCCGATCATCGTTCCCGACAGCTCCCCATGACCCATCGAATCCTGCTCGCCATCGCTCTCGTCGGCGCTGCCGCCGGCCTCAGCCCCGCCGACTCGATCCCCGGACGAATCACGAGTGGAGTCTCGTCTGGAGTCTCGTCTGGAGTCTCGCGATCTCCCGAGACCGTGAAGGCCTCGACCGCCACGCCGAAGGCGTCCGCGAACCCGGCTGCCGCCCGCGAGATGGCCATTGACCGGATCTCTGAAATCTTCCCCGGTGCCCGCCGGACGCTCGCGATGCCCGCCGGAACGGCCGGTCCCGGCCTTGGCGAGTTGGCTCCGCGTCGCGAGCTGCCCAAGCGAGACATCGCCGTCCGCGTGGTTCGCGATCCCCAGACGGGAGAGAGCTTCGCGACGGGCCGCATCGTCGTGAAGTTCCGCGACCAGCTTCGCTTCCGGGCGCCGCTCGCCCCGTTCGACCGCCCGTTCAGCGAGGTCGAGCCCTCGGCCGCCGATCAGGTGGGCGTGATCCTCGCCCGCCGCGGCGGATCGATCTCGCAGTGGATCAACCGCACCCCGGAGCAACTCGCCGAGCTCGAGAAGCGGGCCGCCGATCACTCCGGCAAGGCCCAGCCCGACCTCGCGGGCATGATGGTCGTGAGTTTCGCGAATCCCCCGGCGGATGCCGAACTCGAGGCCGCGGCTCTCGAACTTCAGGGACTCAACTCGGTCGAGTTCGCGTGGGTCGAGCTTGAGCCGCAGCTTCATCAGTGCGGACCGAATCCGACCCCGGACGCGCCCGTCGCACCGCCCGGCACCGTCTGCAACGCGCCGAGCCTTTCCTGCACCGAACCCCCGCCGGTCCAGCCGGACGGCCCGTGGGACCCGTCGGTGACCACCGACTCGTTCGCGTGCAACGATCCGGCGACGCCCCTCGAGGACCGCTCGGGACACTGGGGATGCGCCGACACGAACTGCTGCGAACTGGTCTCGGAACTCTTCGCCGGTTGCGACGACGAGAACGGCGGCGGCTGGGACCTGCTGTGCGCCGCGTACGCCAACCTGGTGTGCGACGGCACGATCTACGACCAGATCAACCCGACCCTTCCGCCGGACCAGCGGTACAACCCCTGCTTCACGGATACCACCGATCCCCAGCCGGGCGCGGTCGACACGAATCTCCTCTTCGCCCCGTACCTGAGCACGCTGTCGGGCCCCTGCCGCGAGCCGCACCCGGGACGTGGCTGCAACCTCCCGGCCTGCTGCCAGAACGTCTGCCTCCTCGACCCGAGCTGCTGCTCGAACGAGTGGGACCAGAACTGCGTGAACCTGTCGTTCACCGTCGCGCAGTGCGGTACCACGCCGTTCCCCGATCCGACGCCGAGCTTCATCGAGGTGCAGCAGTACCTGCTCGGCGATGCAGATCCGAGCGCGGACTGGACCGGCCTCGGCTTCTACTCGGGAGCCGGTCTCGACATCGAGGGCCTCCAGGACCTGCAGAACGACCTCCGTGACGCCTACGGTCTTGAGCCGGTACTGGCGAACGGACAGTCGATCAACGTCGCAGTCATCGAATTCTCGGCGTTCGTGAACCACGAGGACTTCGTCGTGGCCTCGGCGTCGACGACCGCCGCCCAGGCGCAGGACCCTGCCCAGTGGGATCTGCTCAAGCAGCCCAAGGTCAAGCCCGAGCCGAACCAGACCATCCTGCTCATCGAGGGTGCGAACAACGACCCCGAGCACGGCACCGCGACGCTCGGCCAGATCGTCGCCGCCCGGCAGGATGACCCCGCAACCCCGACCGATGAGGAAGTCGGAGGCCGCGGCGTCGCCTACGAGGCGCAAGGTTGGTTCTTCCCGATCGTCTCGGTCGAGGAAGGGCCGCGTGCGCAGAACGCCTTCGTCGCGTGCTTCGAGCGGTTCGGACCCGGCGACGTCACCAACAACTCGTGGGGCTTCCCGCCCGACGGCACGGTCGCGAGCGTCGAGCCGTACAACGTGATCATCCGCCTGGGCTCGGACCTCGGCATCACGACGGTCTGCTCGGCCGGCAACTCGTCGGTGCGGGTCCGTCCGCAGCCGATCGACAGCGGCGCGATCATCGTCGGTGCCTCGACCCCCGGCGTGGTCCTGCCCGGCGCCGCCTGCCTTGATCCGTGCATCGGTTTCTGGCAGCGGCTGCCCTTCAGCAACTTCACCGATCCCGAGTCGGAGATCGATCCCGACACCGGGCATCGGCTGGGTCTCGTCGACGTCTCCGCGTGGGGATCGAACATCTTCACCACCGGCGCGTATCCCGGTGTCGGCCTCGGCTACCAGATCGGCGTGAACGCGCCGGTCACGGGCCCGACCGGCAACATCCTCGAGCAGAACAAGCTCCGGACGTACACCCAAGGGTTCTCGGGAACCAGCGGCGCCGGACCGATCATCGCCGGCGCGGTG
>JBEIUL010000497.1:0-2067 GCA_040374395.1 Phycisphaeraceae bacterium | reverse complement strand
CGCTCGTCCAGACGCGGAAGATCCACGACTTCCCGCTCGTCCTGATGGGCCGCGAGTACTGGAAGACGATGCTCACGTTCCTCGACGAGATGGCCGAGGCGGGCACGATCGATCGCAAGGACCTCGACCTCATCAAGGTCACCGACGATCCCGCCGAGGCCGCCGAGTGGGTCACGACCCACGGGCTCGCGCGGTTCGGGCTCGGATACGTGCAGCCGAAGCGTCGCTGGTGGCTGTTCGAGCGATGAGCCGCCCCGCCTCCGAGACCGAGCGGCGGCTGGCCCGGGCGTCGCTCGGATTCGGCCTTGCCGGCCTGGTGCTGTCGCCGCTCATCGTCGGTTTCGTGCCCGCGGCGATCGGGTTTCGGGCCGGTCTCGACGCGCTCGCCCGCCGCGGCGGGGCCCGCGTCACGGCGGTCGCGGGGTGCGTGATCGCGGGCGTGGCGGGACTCGTGTCGATCGTCGCCGCGATCACGCTCGGAGCGATCGTGATGACGATGCTGCTCGCGCGGTCGGCGGCGCGGCAGGCCGAGGCGTGGGCCGGGCAGCGGGTGATCTCGTTCGACATCGCCCTTGCCGACGGCGGCTCGCTCGGGCGCGACGAACTCGCGGGGAAGACGCTCTTCCTCGACTACTTCGCCCCCGGCTCGCCGCCGTGCGCCGCGAACGTCGCCCGGCTCGAGGCGTTCGCCCGCGGACGGAGCAACGTGGTGGTCGTGGGCGTCGCTCCCGAACTGGCGCCCGAAGAAGCGGCACGCTGGGCCCGCGACCACGGCGCGACCTACCCCATCGCGGCGGGCTGCGACGAGTGGCCCGAGCCGCTCGCGACCGTGGCCGCGAGACCGACACTCATCGCGATCACCCCGACCGGCGTGATCAAGCGGGCGTCGCTCGGGCCGCTCGAGGACGGCCAACTCGAGGCGATTCTGGCCCTGCCCGAGCCCGGTGACCGGACCTCGCCGCGAAGGTGAACGCCGTTCCGCCCGAATTCGCTTCGCCAGCGGACCGGGCCTCGACTATTCTTGGTCGCAAGCAACTCCCATGACCCACCTCCGCCCGATCCTGCTGTTCTCGTCGTTCGCCCTCGCCGGCCTCGCGGTCGGCCACCTGTCGGCCCGGACCGACGGCCGCCTCGGCACGTCGTCGTTCCGCAACGAGGGCGGCATCGCCGCCGGCGCCGACGTGATCGTCGGGGCGATCCCGAACGTCTCGGCCTACGGGGCGGTCACCGTCGGCGGCACGAGCTGGATGGCCTACGCCTTCGGAACGACCAGTTGCAACATCGGGAACCAGCCGCTCGAGTGGTTCGCCCAGCCCGACCCGCGGCACCCGTTCATCCCGATGAACGCGTACCGCTACCGGAACGGCCGCTTCGAGCAGATCGGCCTCGGCTGGGGCAAGCACGGGTTCGCGGCCCTGCAGGGCACGCTGTGCGGGGCGTGCCAGTCGTCGGGCACGAGCACCTACCTCGGCGTCGGCTGCTCGGACCCGTACAGCTCGGGACTCAACGGCTCGCAGTCGGGCCTCGGCACCCGCACCGAGGTGAACGCGGCGACCGGCGTCTTCCCGGGCACCTACAACCAGGGCATGCCGTCGGCTCCGGCGACGATCGGCCGACGCGTGCAGATCAAGGCCGACGACCTGAACCCCGCGCTGAACGCCGGGGCGGTCTACGTCGCCGAGGGCCACTACATCCACCAGCAGGACGCGACCGCGGGCAACGACGACAACAACGCGTCGTACCGGACGTTCACCGTCGGCAACCTCTCGGGTGGCTCGTACCCGATGACGCTCACCGGCCCGACCGTGCAGCAGAAGCCGGCGATCGAGGCGTGGAAGCAGTTCGACCCGCTCGTGACCCTCGTAAACGTCGACGTGCCCGGCGACGGCCGCTTCATCGTCGGATACCGCGTGAGCGACCTCGGGAACGGCTCGTGGCGGTACGAGTACGCGGTGCACAACCTCAACTCGCACCGTTCGGGACAGTCGTTCTCGGTGCCCGTGCCGAACGGCGTGACGCTCTCGGGCATCGGCTTCAAGGACGTTCCCTACCACTCGGGCGACCCGT
>JBEIUL010000326.1:0-3579 GCA_040374395.1 Phycisphaeraceae bacterium | reverse complement strand
CCGACGCCGCCGAACCGGGAACGGCCAATTCCTGACCGCCACTGACCGCCCTCCGGCCAGTCCTGACAGGCAAGTGGGGACCCCGTTCGCCGGTTTCCGACGCCGCTCAGGCCCGCTTGACCTTGGTCCACCGGCCCGACTTCCCGCTCTCGAGCACCGCGTCGCACACGTACTGAGTGCCGAGCGCGTCGCGGAAATCGGGGTAGTTCCGCGGGGCCTTCGGGTCATCGAGGCCCTTGAGGAACTCGTAGAGCCCGTGCACGAACGAGTGCTCGTAGCCGAGGCAGAGGCCGGGCACCCACCAGCGGCCGGCGTAGGGGTGGTCGCCGTCGGTGCAGTGGATGCTGCTCCAGCCGCGCCGCGGGCCGGGCACGCCGTGGTCGAAGTAGCTGAGCCGGTTCAGGTCGTGGAGATCCCACGAGAGCGACTTCCGCTCGCCGTTGATCTCGAGCGTGTAGAGGGCCTTGTGGCCGCGGGCGTAGCGGGTCGACTCGAAGAGGCCGAGCGAGCCGTTCTCGAAGCGGGCGAGGAAGGCGCAGGCGTCGTCGATGGTGACCGGCTGCTTTTTGCCGGTCTCGACGTGCACCCGCTCCTTGATGAAGGTCTCGGTCATCGCGCTCACCGAGACGATGTCGCCGTTGATCCAGCGGGCGGTGTCGATGCAGTGGGCGAGCAGGTCGCCGGTCACGCCCGAGCCCGCGACGGCCCGGTCGAGCCGCCAGAGGCCGGTGCCGCCCTGCGGCAGGTCGGTCGCGATGGTCCAGTCCTGCAGGAAGTTCGCGCGGTAGTGGAAGACCTTGCCGAGCTCGCCGGCCTGCACGATCTGCCGGGCCAGCGTCACCGCGGGCATGAATCGATAGTTGTACCAGACGAGATTCGGCAGCCCGGCCTTCTCGACGGCGGCGACCATCCTCGCGCCTTCCTTGCCGTCGCGGGCGAGCGGCTTCTCGCACAGCACCATCTTGCCGCGCTTCGCGCACGCCACGGCGATCTCGAGGTGCGAGTCGTTCGGCGTGCAGATGTCGACCGCGTCGACGTCGTCGCGGGCGATGAGCGCCTTCCAGTCGGTCTCGCGATGCGGTACCTGCCACGCGTCGGCGAAGGCCGCGAGGTTCGCGGCGTTCCGTCCGCACACCGCCTGCAGCACGGGTCGCCGCACGTCGCGAAAGAAGTGGCCGGCCTGGTGGATCGCGTTCGCGTGGGCCCGGCCCATGAAGCCGTAGCCGACGAGACCGATGCGGAGCGGGGAGGTCGAGGGTGCGGGCTTCTTTGCCATGGGTTGCTCTCTCGTCAGGCCTTTCGTGCGTCGGCGACGGCGATCATCGTGCGGAGGACGGTGTTCCAGGTCTCCTGCTTCTCGAGCAGCGCATTCGGGAACATGCAGCCGTCCCAGCAGAGGTGGCGGATGCCGCGGGCCTCGGCGCCCTCGAGCCAGTGCCGCGAGCAGGCCGGGATGTCGAGCTTCCCGTTCGGGTCGTCGGCCGGGCAGTGGCGGCCGGTCTTCTCGTGCGTCCCGGTGCCGTGGACGGTGCCGTCGTTCTGGGCGACATGGAAGTCGATCGTCCACGGCCGCAGGGCCCCGACGAGCTTCGCGTACGCCTTGTCGAACTCCTTGCGCGAGTGCTTGCGGTCGAGCAGGGCGTCCTTGGGGGCGTTCACGCCGAGGAGATAGAGATAGGTGTGGGCGAGGTCGGCCTGGAAGCCGACGGTGCCGGGCAGGTCGACCGCCTCGAGCAGGCGGACCATCGACTTCCACGAGTGCATGCCGCCCCAGCAGACCTCGCCCTCGGCCGCGAGCCGCTCGCCGTGGCCGGCCGCGACCATGCCCGCCTCGCGGAACGTCGCGGCGATGCGGCGGAGGGCATCCTTCGGCTCCTTCACGGCCTCGGTCGTCGAGGTCGCGCTGTCGATGCGGATCACGCCGTACTTCCGCACGCCGTGCTCGTTCAGGATCCGCCCGATGCGGCACGCCTTGCGGACCGCGTCGATGAAACGCCGCCGCTGCTCGATCGAGCCCATCGCCGAGTCGCCGACGGTGCCCGGCCAGACCGGGGCGACGAGCGAGCCGACCGAGAGGCCGAGCTTCGCGATCTTGTCGGCGAGTTTCCTCAGGTCGGTCTCGGAAATGTCCGGATCGATGTGGGGATGGAACAGGAACAGGTCGACACCGTCGAACTTCCGGCCGTTCGCCGAGGCCTTCGCGGTGAGCTCGAGCATTCGATCGAGCGAGATCGGCGGATGGTCGGTGCCCTCGACCTTGCCGACGAGCCCGGGCCACATGGCGTTGTGCAGTTTCATGGTTCGATCCTCGGTTGGTGCGGGTTCAGCGGGCGGCCTTGCCCATGGCGTCGCCCCAGGTCTCGGGGCCGAAGTAGCGCAGGCAGACGAGCGGCTCGGTACGGGAGGTATTCGTGAAGGTGACACCGCGGGCGGCGCCGGCCTCGGTGCAGAACCACTCGTCGTCGGTGAGCTCGCGGAACCGGATCAGCTGCGGGCTCGAGAGCGGCTCGCCGTTGATGGTGCCCGTGCCCTGCACGCAGGTGAGGCCGTAGGCGCCGCGGTCGCGGATGGTGCAGGTCGCGCCGGGCTCGACGGTGAGTTCCTTGGCCGAGAAGAACTCGAAGCCGCCGATCGCGCCGTAGACGACCCAGCGGTCGCGGAAGCCGGCACCGGCGGCCGCATCGACCGGCGGGCGGAACCAGCGCGACTTGAAGTCGGGGTCGACGTTCCCGTCCCAGTCGAGCTGCTCGACGATCCAGTCGAGGTCGCGGTGGCGATCGGCCGGCATGTCCTTCACGAGCAGTTCCCACGGCACGCGACGGCCCTCGACCAGCGACTGGTACATCGCGAAGACGTCGGAGCCCCATTGCGGCTCGTAGGTGCAGAGCGAACCCGGGGCGTGCAGCACCCGCGGCGGCATGAGCCAGCCGGTGCCGACCTCGAGTCGGTAGGCCTGGGCGAGGTCGAGGATCCCGTTGTCGCCCGAGTTCCACCGCTCGAGGCAGCGGCGGACCTGGGCTTTGGTCGTGCCCGGCGCGAGCCCCATGAACGTGTACGGGAAGCGGTTCCCCGTCGGATTATGTTGCGGCGGGAAGTAGTACGCCTCGGGCTTGCCTTCCCGGCCGACGAGCGCGGCCTGCGCGTCGTCCTGGTGCATGTGGTGCGGGATGGGGCCCATGTTGTCGAAGAACTTCGCGTACACGGGCCACTTGCCGTAGCGATTCCAGAGCCGCTCGCCGATCAGCGCCGCGCCGCACTCGACGACCGCCTGCCGCAGCGTGCACCGCTCGCCGCCGAAGACCGCGTACGAGAGGCCCTCGTCGGGCGTGCGATTCTCGTTCGCCGCCTCGGTGGTCGACGAGAACCACCGCTCGTCGATGCCGCCGCGGTCGAGGCCGAACGCATAGGTGTCGTCGGGATGGAGCTTGATGCGGAGGCCGGGCTGCAGGAACGACCGCGGCACCCAGCAGGGGGCGAGCCGCAGCAGGCCCTGGGTGCGGGCGAGTTCGCGCTCGACGATGTTCGCGAAGCCGTAGATACGGTTGGCGAGATCGAGCGTCGACGTCGGGGCAGGGCTTG
>JBEIUL010000036.1:0-11346 GCA_040374395.1 Phycisphaeraceae bacterium | reverse complement strand
GGGAATCACCATGCGGCCCGCGGCGATCTCGTCGCGGACCTGCTCGGCGGTGAGGTGTCCCTCGCGCTCGGCGACGCGGCGCATCTCGGGCGTGACGACGCCGAGGCGGGCCGACTCGAGCTGGGTGATCGGGGAGAAGCCCTTCGGGAAGATCACGCGTCGCCACTCGCCGCGGGCCGTGGCGAACTCGACGACCGACTTCGACTCGCCGCAGCAGTTCACGCACGCGGGGCCGGACGGCGCCGCGGGCAGCGCGACCGTCGACCAGCCCTCGGGCAGGAAGTCCCACGCGGTGCGGTCGCTCGGCGCGGGCATGCCCGGCGTGTCGGGCGAGCTGAACGCGAGCGGGCCGCCGACGTCGGCGCGGCGGGCGAACGAGCCGGGCGAGGTGCCCTGCGCCGCGGTCGACGGGTTGCCCGCACCGTTCAGCGGAAGGTCGTACGGGCGTTCGTCGGCGATGCGTTCGGCGCGGACCATCATCGGGCGCTCCTTCGGTCCGGGGCCGGAATGCGGGCGGGAGCGGGCCGGCGGTCGACGCGACGCGACGGCGGTTCGCTTCCCTACGCCGGTCCGAACCGGATCAGGTTCCACGGGTGCTTCTCAGTCCGGCCGCGGACGCGGCGGGACGCCCCGAGCGAGGTGCGGAGTATAGGCCACGGGGTCCGAGAAGGCCGGAAGCCCGGCAATCACAGCGTGTTTGGTACCTTTCGCCCCCATGCACGTCGCGGGTCGATGGCTGCTCGGCATGCCGAGGACCGGTCGCCGGATCCTCGCCGGCGCGGTCGACGCCGTGCTGCTCGCCGCGTCGATGATGCTGGCCGCGACCTGGCGGCTCGGCGACGCCGCCCTGCACGAGCGGGGCTACCTGCGGCTCGCCCTCGTCGCCGCCGTGGTGGGCACCGCGACGTTCTGGGCGTTCGGGCTTTACCGCGAGGTGATCCGCTACGCGGGCCCGCGGATCTGGCTGCGTATCGGCCTCGCGACCGCGGCGGTCACCGTGCTGCTCGCGGCCGGAAACGTGCTCTTCGGCGAGCGCGACATCTCGCGTGCGGTGCTCATCGGCTTCGGGCTGGTCTCGGCGGTGGCGTGCGGCGGGTCGAGGATGCTCGCGGCGCAAATCCTCGCGGGGCGAATGCCCGAAAGCGGTTTCTCGGGCGAGGCGACGCCGGTGCTCATCTACGGGGCCGGGGCCTCGGGCGCGGGGCTGGCCGCGGCCCTCTCGCACAGCCCGCTCTACCGGCCGAGCGGCTTCATCGACGACGACCCCCGCATCGTCGGCAGCCGCATCCGCGACCTGACCGTGCATTCGGGCCAGGATCTCGCGAAGCTGCGGGATCGCTTCCCGAACGCGATCGTCGCGCTCGCGATCCCCAGCGCGTCGACCGCCGAGCGGCGTCGCGTGCTCGAACGGCTGCGTCCGCTGGGCATGCGGATCATGACCGTGCCCGGCCTCCGCGAGCTCATGGTCGGCGAGGCCGGCTTCGGGCAGCTTCGCGAGCTGAACATCGAGGACCTTCTCGGCCGCGAGTCGGTCAAGCCGAACGAGCACCTGCTGGCCCGCTGCATCACCGGCCGCAGCGTGCTGGTGAGCGGCGCGGGCGGCACGATCGGCGGCGAGCTCTGCCGGCAGATCATCCGGCTGCGCCCGAGCCGCCTGGTGCTGCTCGAGCAGGGCGAGCTCGGGCTCTACCAGATCGAGGGCGAGCTCGCGGCGGCCCGCCGGCAGGATCCCGAGCTTGCCAAGGTCCCGGTGTTCCCGGTGCTCGGCAGCGTGACGGGCGGCGTGCTGGTCGAGGAGATCCTCCGCGAGCACCGCGTGCAGACGATCTACCACGCGGCCGCCCACAAGCACGTGAACATCGTCGAGACGAACGAGATCACGGGCATCGTGACGAACACCTTCGGCACCGCGACGATGGCCCGGGCCGCGATCAAGGCCCGCGTCGAGACGTTCGTGCTCATCTCGACCGACAAGGCGGTGCGGCCCTCGAGCGTGATGGGCGCGAGCAAGCGACTCGCCGAGCTCGTGCTGCAGGACCTCGCCGGCGACGATCCGGCCGCGGGCATCGCCTGCCCCACGCGGTTCGTGATGGTCCGCTTCGGGAACGTGCTCGGGTCGAGCGGCAGCGTCGTGCCGCTCTTCCTGAGGCAGATCGCCGCGGGCGGACCGATCACCGTGACGCACCCCGACGTGACGCGGTACTTCATGACGGTGAGCGAGGCGGTGAACCTGGTGATCCAGGCGGGAAGCCTCGGCCGCGGCGGCGAGATCTTCATCCTCGACATGGGCGAGCCGGTGAGGATCGTCGATCTCGCGCGGAACCTGATCGGCCTGCAGGGCTTCAGCGTGCGGGACGCGAGCCGCCCCGACGGCGACATCGCGATCGAGTTCATCGGGCTGCAGCCCGGCGAGAAGCTGCACGAGACGCTCGTCGCCGAGGGCACGCTCGAGACCACCGAGCACCCGAAGATCAGCCGGGCGTTCGAGCCGGGCCTGCGGGGCGGGACGCTGCGCGACGGGCTGGCCCGCCTCGAGTCGGCGTGCGACCGACACGACACCGCCGAGGCCCGGCGGATCCTCCAGGAACTCGTGACGATTCCCTCCACCCGGCCGGCGGCCCCGGGAACCTGAACGAGATGTACGAGTTCGCGAAGCGCATCCTCGACCTCGCGCTGTGCGTCGCGATCCTGCCGATCGCGCTGCCGATCGCGATCGTGGTCGCCGTCGCGATCGCCTGCTCGCTCGGGCGGCCGGTGGTCTTCACGCAGCGGCGGATCGGCCGCGGCGACCGCCCGTTCCTGCTGCGGAAGTTCCGCACCATGCGGCCGACGACCGGCCGCGGCGGCGACGACGACGCGAGCCGGATGACGCCGCTCGGCGGCTTCCTCCGCTCGACCAGCCTCGACGAGCTGCCAACGATCTGGAACGTGCTGCGCGGTGACATGTCGCTGGTCGGACCGCGGCCGCTGCTGCCGCAGTACCTGCCGCTCTACAGCCCGGCGCAGCGACGCCGCCACGAGGTGAAGCCGGGCGTGACCGGATGGGCCCAGGTGAACGGGCGGAACACCGTGTCGTGGGACGAGCGTTTCTCGCTCGACGTCTGGTACGTCGACCACCGTTCGATGCGGCTGGACCTCGCGATCCTGGCCCGGACGCTGGGCACCGTGCTCTCGCGGAAGGGCGTGAGCGCCGAGGGCCACGTGACGATGCCGCCGTTCACCGGACCCGGGGGCGGGGCGTGAACCGGAAGCCGCTGATCATCGTCGGCGCGGGCGGACACGGCCGCGAGACCGCGCTCGCCTTCCTCGAGGACCATCCCGCGCGGGACTTCCCCGGCTTCCTCGACGATCACGCCACCGGACCGACGCCCGAGGGCTGGCCGGTGATCGGCCGCGTCGACGCGTGGCCGCGGCAGCGCGACGCCCGTTTCATCGTCGCGGTCAACGGCACCCGGGCGAGGCGGTCGCTGGTCGAGGCGATGCGGCGGCACGGCGAGCCCGCGTGGGCGACGCTGGTCCATCCCGACGTGTCGATCCACGAATCGTGCCGCATCGGGTCGGGCTCGATGATCCTCGGCGGAAGCCGGCTCACGGTGTCGATCGCCCTCGGCGAGCACGTCATCGTGAACCGCGGCGTGCAGGTCGGCCACGACACCCGCATCGGGTCGTTCTGCTCGCTGAATCCCGGGGCGATCGTGGCGGGTCGCGTGACCATCGGCGACGGCGTCGAGGTCGGCAGCGGCGCGAGCATCCGGCAGGGCGTCACGGTCGGCGATGGTGCGACGATCGGCATGGGGGCCGTCGTCGTGAAGGATGTCGCCGCGAACGCGACGGTCGTCGGGAACCCCGCCCGCACGCTGCGCGAGGAGACGCCATGGTGAATCCCGTCACGCTTCCCCCCTGGCCGGTCTTCGAGGACGACGAGCGATCGGCGGTCGACGCCGTGCTCCGCTCGGGCAAGGTCAACTACTGGACCGGACCGACCTGCCGCGCGTTCGAGCGGGCGTGGGCCGATCGGCACCGCGGCGTCCACAGCCTCGCGATGGCGAACGGCTCGCTCACCATGGACGCGGCGATGCGGGTGATGGGCCTCGGCCCGGGCGACGAGGTGATCGTGAGCCCGCGAAGCTATGTCGCGAGCGCGATGTGCGTCGCGCTCGCCGGCGCGACGCCGGTCTTCGCCGACGTCGACGCCGACAGCGGCTGCGTGACCGTCGCGACGCTCGAGGCGGCGCGGACCTCGCGGACGAAGGCGGCAATTCCCGTCCACATCGGCGGCTGGCCGTGCGACATGCCGGCGATCATGGCGTGGTCCGAGCGGCACGGGATCCGCGTCATGGAGGATTGCGCCCAGGCCCACGGCGCGACCGTCGCGGGCCGCCCGGTCGGCACGTGGGGCGACTTCGCGAGCTGGAGCTTCTGCCAGGACAAGATCATGACCACCGGCGGCGAGGGCGGCATGCTCTCGACGACCGACGAGCGGCGGTACAAGGATGCGTGGATCTACGCCCAGCATGGGAAGGACCACGACCGCGCGTTCGGCCCGCACGAGACGGGTGGCAGCGGGTTCCGCTGGCTGGTCGACCACGCGGGGACCAACCTCCGCATGACCGAGATGCAGGCGGCGATCGGCCTGCGGCAACTCGCGAAGCTCGACGCATGGCTCGCGGCCCGGGCCCGCAACGCCGCGATCATGCAGGAATCGCTGCGGAAGCTGCCTTTCCTCCGCGTGCCGGCGACGCCCGCCGGCCATGCCCACTACCGCTGCGTGGCGTTCGTCGAGGGTCCGCTCGCCGAGGCGTCGGCCCGCCGCGACCGCTGCCTCGAGGCGCTGCGGACCGCCGGCGTCCCCGGCATGTTCGGCTCGTGCTCGGAGATCTACCGCGAGCGGTTCTTCGCCGATCGCGGGTTCGCGCCCGCGGCGCCCCTGCCGAGCGCCCACCGGCTCGGCGCGACGTCGCTGACCTTCCTCGTGCACCACACCATCGACGAGGCGAGCATGCGGCATTACGCCGAGGCGGCCGCGTCGGCCCTGTCGCGGGTCGCGTGAATCCCGCACCGATGACGAGCCCGGCGCCCGACACCTCCGAACCCGGCATCGTGATCGCCGTCACCGTCCCGATGAGCGTCGCGCTCTTCGGCGGCATTCCCGCCGAACTCGCCCGCCGCGGGTGGCGGGTGCACTTCGTCACCGGCGAGCCGGTCGAATCGTCGCGTCGCATCCCCGGCGTCGAGTTCCACGTGGTGCCGATGAGGCGGGCGATCTCGCCGCTGGCCGATCTCGGCGCCGTCGCCGGTTTCCGCCGGCTGCTTCGCGAGATCCGGCCCGACGTCGTGTGGGCGGCGACGCCGAAGGCCTCGCTGGTCGGGCTGCTCGCGGCGCGGCTCGCGGGAGTCCCGCATCGCGTCTTCCACGTGTGGGGCTGCCGGTGGGATCGCGGGCACGGCGCGAAGGCCTGGCTGGTGAAGCAAGCCGATCGGGTGGCGTGCGGGTGCGCGACCGAGGTGATTCCGGTGTCGCGGTCGCTGGCGACGCTGCTGAAGGATGAACGCATCACCACGCGGCCGATCACGGTGCTCGGCGAGGGCGGCACGAAGGGCGTCGATCTCGCGGGCTTCCGGCCGCGCGACGAGCCGCGGCGGGCGGACGAGCCGCCGGTGATCGGCTTCCTCGGCCGGCTCTCGCGCGACAAGGGCATCGGGCAGCTGCCGGCGATCCTTGCCGAGGTCCGCAAGTCCGTTCCCGACGTGCGGTGCCTCGTGGTCGGCGGCGAGGACCGCGACGACCCGCCCGATGCGGCGGCGCTCGCGGCGCTTCGCGCCGATCCGGCCGTCGAGATGCTCGGCGCGGTCTCCGACGTTCCGTCGGCGATCCGCCGGATGGATGTCCTCTGCTTTCCCAGCCTGCGCGAGGGTCTGCCGAACGCGGTGATCGAGGCCGCGGCGTGCGGCGTGCCCACCGTCGCGTGGGATGCGACGGGAAGCCGCGATGCGGTCCGCGACGGCGAGACCGGATTCCTCGTTCCCGGCCGCGATGCGTCGCGGATGGCCGGGCGCATCGTCGAGCTGCTGTCCGATGCGGGAAGGCTCGCCGCGGCGGGTCGCGCCGCCCGCGCGCTCGTCGAGCGGCACTGGGGTTCCGAGGCCGTCGAGCGGGAGATGCTCGATCATCTCGGGCAACTCGTGTCGAGCCGCCTGACCTGACCTGCTAGATTGGCCGCGTTGCCGCCGTGAGCGTCCACCCGTCCATCACCGTGATCCTTCCGGTCCACCGTGTCCAGCCGTTCCTCGAGGAGGCGGTGCGGAGCATCCTCGACCAGACGCATCGCGACTTCGAGTTCCTGATCGGGGCGAACGGCCCCGACGCCGATCTCGAGCCGACGCTGGTCCGCATCGTCGGCGGCGACCCGCGGACGATCATCGTCCGCACCAGCCTTCCGCAGCACTGCTTCACGCTGAACACCCTGGTCGAGCGGGCCCGCGGACGCTGGATCGTCCGCATGGACAGCGATGACGTGAGCGTCCCGCACCGCATCGCGCGGCTCGCGGAACGGATGTCCGACGACGGCCCCGACGTGATCGGCTCGTGGGTGATGCTCATCGACGACACCGGACGCGAGGTCGGCGAGCTGCGGCTACCCGTGACCGATCGCGAGATCCGTCGTCGCCTCTGGCGCGGCGCCCAGTTCGTGCATCCTTCGGTCGCGTTCCGCCGCGATTTCTGGCTGCGGATGCGCGGCTACGTCGGCGGGTTCCTCACCGAGGACCTCGACCTCTGGATCCGCGCCGCCCGCGAGGGCGCCCGCTTCGAGAACATCCCCGAACCGCTGCTCCGCTACCGGATCCACCCGACGCAGCTCTCGCGCACGCGGCACTCGTACGCGGAAGCCGCGAGTTACTGGTATCGCGAGCTGCTCGCGAGCCCCAGCCTTTCCAACGCGGCCGGCCTCGGCCTCGCGACGGCGAAGGCGATCCTGCGGCCGCTGGGCCTGCGCTTCAGCCGGTCCGAGACGATGCTGCGGAAGGCGGCGGCACCGGATCGGTCGCGCTAGACGAACAGGTGATTGTGCGAGGCAAGTTCAGGGACATCTGGTCCCAACAGTTCACTCGCCCGGACGTGTCGGTACCCCGCACTCCGCATCAGATCGAACGTCCGCTCGTAATCCGGATTCACCGGCTCGTTCGAGGGCCGATGCTCGGTCCGCGAGATCTCGATCATCCAGATGGGCCGTGGCGAACCCGACAGGATCGCCGAGGCGCCGAGGAGCATGGGAAACTCAGCCCCTTCGACATCGACCAGCACCAAGGCCTGCCGGCCCGCCAACGATTTCCCGAGTATCCGGTCGAGGGCATGCACCGGCACGATCGTGAGATGATGCTCGCCGACCCCCGCCCAGCCTCGCACGAGCGATGCGCCGGTCCCTCCTCCGTACATCGGGAGAAGATCCGTCTTCGGGCCTACCGCGACCGGGAAGACCTCGGCGCGTTCCGCCCAGCCGTTCTCGCGGATGTTGCGGAGCAGGTAATGGACGTTGCGGGGCATCGGCTCGACCGCGATGACCGCCTTGCCCAGGCTGAGGGCATGGCAGCAGTAGTAGCCCACGTTGGCCCCGACGTTGACGAGCACGTCGACCCGTTCGAGCAGCCGGCGCACGACCAGGGTTTCGGCCGGCTCGAACGAGCCGGACGCCATCGCCTCGTGACCGGCGAGCCGGAACCCCCACGGCGTCGGTCGCAGGGGTCCTCCCCGATCGGCGATGTCCCGCATCCCATGGACGAACCGGGAGAGGGCCGGGAACTGGTCGATCTGACGGCGGACGGCTCTTCGCAGCATGAGAGACTCACTGTACAGGCTTGGCTTGGGGGGTCACTTCCGACCAACTTGATACACCCTCACGCGAGAGGCTCGACGGCCCCGGTCCAGGACGAGCACGTCCCGCGATCTCGGTCCGGTCGGTCCATCGCGACGATCAGGAGCCCGAGACGGGCTCGCGCGACGACCAGAGATCCCACACCAAGGGATAGCCCCAGACCTTCCGGTGGGTGCGTGCGAGGGACTCCTCGATCCGTTCGAGCCGCACGGACCAATCCGCGGGCTGCGAATGGAACTGGACAAGGATGTTCTCGCAACGGCAAATGAGTCCGGTCTCGATGAGGCGCTCGAGCACGTCGTACTCGCCGCCCTCGATATTCAGCTTCAGGCACGCAATCGGCGCGGGCTGCGATTCCTGGAACACCGTCGCGACATCAGCGATCGGCACGTCGCGGATTCTCTCGCCCTGATCCTTGCGGAATGCCGACGTCCCGTCGGCGTGAAGATGCAGGTCGAGCAAGCCCTGCCGGCGCCCGAGCGCCTCGTGGCGTACCGAAACCCCGGGATTCTCGGCGAAGAGATCGGCGAGCCTTTCCGCGAACTGGGGTACCGGCTCGAAGATGATGACCCGACATCCGTACCGGGCCAGGATGCGCATCGCCCACTCGCCCTGGTAGCCGCCGGCATCGATGACCAGGCCGCCGGGACGGATCGGGAGTCGATAGAGACCCTCTTTCCCGATCTCGCGATGAAAGCGACCGATGGCGCCGGGCGCGGCCTTGCTCCGTCGATCCTGTCGCGCCCGGATCGCGCCGATGATTCGCTCACCGATGCCCATGTTCGACCCTTCCGCCGCGGACGTGGCGAAGGCGGCCGGCCGGCGGCATCCGGCATCGTGCGGCCTGCAACTGTCGCGTCTCGTATCCGTCGATTCGAGTGGATCCCGTCGACATGAGTCCCGCGTCTCGCCGCTTTCGGTCGAAGTGCGGCGATGGACATCGCCATGGCATGTCATCCAAGATAGCGGCGTAACCACCGCCGGACAACGCGAGCGGTTCCTAGGCTCGCGGTCCGGGCGCCGACCGCACGAGCATCGCGATCCACGCGAGGTACACCAAACCGAACACGCACGAGGCGATCGCGACGCCCGTCACGCCCGCCCACGCCGCGCCGCCGACGTTGAACACGACGCCGACCAGCGCGGTCACGATCTTCGGACGGATGAGCCGGGCGGTGTCGACCTCGGCCATGAGTCCCAGCGAAAGCACCTGGCCCGCCGCGAAGAGGCCCGCCGCCGCCACCATCCACGGAAGCAGCGGAGCCGCGTCGCGGAACTCGGGCCCCACGAGCAGGGCGAAGATGAAGTCTCGCAGGAAGAAACCCGCCGCGGTACCGATCGCCGTCAGCAGCAGAACTCCGCCGCACAGCCGGCGAATCGTCGCACGCACCCTCCTGATCCGCTCCGCCGATGCCGCGTCGCCGGCACGCTGGTAAAGCACGGGTCCGATCACGCTCATCGCAAGCGAGCTGAGCATCGAGAGCGGCGCGTAGCCGATCTGGAACAGCACCGCGAAGGCCGCGACGTCTCTCGTCGATGCGATGGCCTCGAGGGCCCAGCGATCGGACGCCTGCTGCATCCACGTGAAGATGCCGAAGAGCATGAACGGCCGGGCGAACGCGTTCATCCTGCGGATCCAGTCCCGCTCCGCCTCGGGCGACCGGGATCCGGCCCGCTCCACCAGCGGGGCCTGGGCGACGACGGCGGCCAGCGACGCCACCGAGAGCGCCGCGATCATCGTGGCGGCGTCGGGGCGGAACCACGTCGCCAGCAGCCAGGCCGCCGGCAACCGCAGCCACTGCTCGAGCGCCGAGAACACCGCGACGATCGGACGGCGCCGGGCCGCGCCCTGATACGCCAACAGCATCTGGTTCCAGCCGCTGAAGGTCGCGAACGGCACGGTCCAGACCACGATCCACGCCCATCCCGGCCGGCCGACGAGGAAGAGGGCCCCCGCGAGGAGAAGGCCCGACGCCAAGACCAATCCGCCGGTCCGAATGGCCATCCGACGGGCCGCGTGCACGAAATCGCCGAGCCCGCCCGACTCGACCGCGATCGAGCGGAACCGCCCGATGCCGTTCGCGACGCCGCCCGTCATCGCCTGACCGACGAGCCCGGCGAGCGTCAGCCCGAGGGCGAGCCGGCCGTACTCGTCGGGCGTCATGATGGTGGTGAGCAGCCGCAGCAACGCGAGTGAGCCGACCACCGCCGCGGCTTGCCCGGCCACGACCCACGCGACCTCGGTGAACGCGGCGCGTCCCGGCAGCAGGCTCATCGGCCGGCTCCCGTCGATCGTTCCCGGATGCTCACCATCGCTCCCAACCCGCCCGGATCGAATCCGGATCGAGGAAGTCGTCGGCGGCCAGCACGCGTCGATCGCGGCCGGCGTGGAGCCGATCGCCGAGCCACGCCGCCCACCAGTACAGCGAACTGTTCGTGAAGACGATGTGCCGGCAACGGCCCATCAGCCAGAGCGTCTCGGCGGCGTCGGTGAATCCCGCCTCGGGCACGAGGAGTTCCGCATGCGCGGGCAAGCCGAGCTCCCCGAGCAGCGGCGCTCGGTGCGTGCAGAACACGTAGGGCTTTCGACCCGGGTGGTCGGCGAGGACCCGCGCGATCGCGTCGCGAATCTCGGCGGCCGACCGCATCCGCCCGGTACGGGCGTGCGCCGCGGGCACCTTCGATTCCTCGTACAGCCGGATGCCGATCGCGACGGAATCCTCGGTGGCCATCCGGGCCCCGAGTTCCACTGCCTCGCGTCGCGCGGGCTCGGGCCGCTCGATGTCCGCCAAAGTCCGCGAGCCATCGGCGAACCAGCGGTCGGTCTGCCAGTACCCGTCCATCCACGCGGTGCCCTTCCAGCGGGCATCGTGGATCTCCCGGCTGAATCGCATGCCGGGCTCGATCAGGAAGGTCCCGCCGGGCCCGCGGTGGACCGGGCCGATCGACGCACCGGGGATCCGCCGTCGGAACTCGAACAGCCAATACGGAAGGCGTTCCGCGAGAGTCGCCGGACGGCCTCGCACCGGGAAAGCGGCCAGGGCCGGCTTCCGGCGGTAGCGATAGTCCTGCGCGAATCCGGTCCACGCGTCGATCGCGAGATCGGCCCCGGCCCGGTCGGCCAGCGCCCGCGCCGCCGCGTACTGGAACAGCTGGTTCCCGAGACCACCCTTGAGTACGACGACCAGCGTGGGCATGGCGAGGCCGCGTCCGGAGTCGGCGCGGGCCCGTAGCCTAAACGACCGCCCCGAGGAGGCACCGTCGGGCCGTTCCTCGGGGCGGTCCGGAGATGCTCGTTCGGCTCAATCCGGCCGCGGCACGACCGACTGCTGGGCCGACGGGGTCACCGCGCTGCCGCGCAGGTATCGCCCCTGCGCGTCCAGCCGCCAACGGTCGACGCGGCCGTTGCCGGCCCGGACCAGCAGGCTCAGCGGGTCGTCGTCGGCGAAGCGACGCACGCCGACCACCGTCGAGC
>JBEIUL010000563.1:0-1675 GCA_040374395.1 Phycisphaeraceae bacterium | reverse complement strand
GGACCGGCGAGTCGCTCTCGCTGCTGCTCGTCGCCCGCCACGCGACGACGCTGCCCGAAAATGACCTCAAGCAGCTCGCCCTGATCGCGGCCGGCGGCGGCCGGGTCGAGGAGCCGCTCGAGACGCAGGCCGCTTGGCTGTACGCGAGACATTCGGGTCGCGGTCCGGAGGCGATCGCGGCGTCGCTCGCCGCGCCCGCAGGGTCGCCCCCGACCACCCAGCCCTGAACGAACGACCCGAGGAAACGACCACGTGAGCGAACCGATCCCGCTGTGCCGGCCCGAGATCACCGACGACGATCTCGCAGCCATCGCCGAGGCCGCCCGCGGCGACCGCGTGCGTCAGGGCGACGCGGCCCGTCGCCTCGAGGAGGAGGTCGCGCGGCGACTCCGCCGCCCCTTCGCGATCGGCACCGGCTCGCTCGGCACCGGCCTGCGGATCGCCCTCGAGGCGTGCGGCATCGGTCCCGGGGCCGAGGTGGTGGTGCCCGCGTTCGCCCCGGTCGCGGTGGCGAACGCGGTGGTTTTCACCGGCGCCCGGCCGATCTTCGCCGACGCCGATCCCCGCACGCTCAACCTCTCGGCGCGGACCGTCGAGCCGCTGCTCACCGACCGAACGCGGGCGATCGTCGCGAGCGCGAACTTCGGGAATCTCGGCGGTGTGCTCGAGCTCGCCCACCTCGCGACGAAGTGGGAGATCCCGCTCATCGAGAACGCGACCGAGACCTTCGGGGGCTCGGTCGGCCGCGACCAGGCGGGCTGCTTCGGCCGAATCGCCGCGATCGGCTTCCCGGCATCCGGCCCGGTCTTCGCCTCCGACGCCGCGGTGCTCGTCACGAACGACGACACGCTCGCCGCGGCGTGTCGCTCGCTCCGTGACGTCGGCCGCCCGTTCACCGATCCCGAGGAGGGCCTGCCGGCGGAGGTCGGCCGGCTCTTCGAGCACGAGCGGCTCGGCTTCGACAGCCGGCTCGACGATCTCCGCGGGGCCCTCGGCGCGAGCCAGCTCGCGAGGATCGACGAGACGGTCGCCCGCCTCGCAGCCCTCGCCGAGCGGTACGTGCGACGGCTCGGCGGCCATCCCGACCTCGTGCTGCCCACGCTGCCCGAAGGCTCGACGGTGGCCTGGCCGGGCTTCACGCTCCGGCTCGGCGACACGTACGGTGCCGACGACCGCGACGGGATCATCCGCGGCCTCCACCGGCACGACATCGGCGCGAGCAACCCATACCCGGTCATCCCGCGGCTCCCCTGCCACACGCGACTGCTGCCCGAGGGGCCGATCGAGTTCCCCGTCGCCGAGCGCATCGCCCAACGGACGATCTCGCTGCCGTTCCACATCGGGCTGTCGGCCCGCGATCTCGACCTCACCTGCCAGACGCTCGAGGTCATGATCAGGCGGCAGACCTTCCGGCGATGAGCGACGGCGGGCACGAGGACGGCGGAACGATCGTCCCGCCGCGCTTCCGGCTCGCCACGCTCGCCGCGGGCCCGGCGCTGGGGGCCGCGGCGGCGTGGATCGCCCCCGAATCGCTCTCGAACGACGCGCGGCTGACGCTCGGGCTCGCCGCGCTCATGGCGTCGTGGTGGATCACCGGCGTGATCAACCTCGCCGTGACCGCGCTGCTTCCGGTGCTGCTGCTGCCCCTCCTCGGCGTGCGGACCTTCGGCGAGGC